>CAJGDZ010000057.1 GCA_904502055.1 uncultured Clostridia bacterium
ATATAAAATTCGGTTTTTTCCGAAATCAAAGGAGATACCTATGGAAAACAAAAAGCGTGGCATTGCCATTGCCGGCACGATCGTTGTCGACATTCTCAATAACATCCGCGAATACCCCAAATCCTCGATGCTTGCCCCCATCCTCTCGTCCGAGAGAGCGGTCGGCGGCTGTGTACCGAACACCCTCATCGACCTTGCCAAGATCGACCCCACACTCAAGCTGGATGCTTACAGCATGGTCGGCAACGATGAAAACGGACGCTTTTCCATCGATTGGATCCGCAACGGCGGCGTAAACGTTGACCACATTTCGATGAAGGACGGCGTGAGCTCGGGTGTAAGCTACGTTATGTTTGATATGACCACCAAGGAGCGCACCTTCTTCTGCTCGCTGGGTGCCAACGCCGTATACGATGTGGAGGACGTGGACATCGACTCCCTTGACTGCGAGATCTTCCACGCGGGCTACGCCTTCCTTATGGATCGCCTTGACTCGGAGGACAAGAAGTACGGCACGCGCTTTGCGCGTCTTTTGCATGACGTAAGCGAGCGCGGCATCAAGACCTCGCTGGATGCGGTCAGCTCTGACCGCCCCGACTATGCGGAAAAGCTCATTCCCGCGCTGAAACACTGTAACTACACCATCATGAACGAAAGCGAATGCTGCGCGGTCTCGGGTCTTGCCCCCTACCGCGAGGACGGCTCGCTCAACATCGAAAACATCAAAAAGACGCTGGCTCTCTTCATCGAGTACGGCGTTAAGGAAAAGGCCATCATCCATTGCCGCGACGCCGGCTTTATGATGACGGCGGACGGCGAGTTTATTATGGTTCCCTCGCTGGAGATCCCGAAGAGCTACATCAAGGGCAGCGTGGGCGCGGGCGACGCCTTTGCCGCAGGCTGTCTGTACGGTCTGTACAAGGGTATGGACAACCAGAGAATTCTGGAGTTTGCCTCGGCATGCGCGGCGGCCAACCTCTCCGCTCCCGACGCAGTCAGCGGCCTTCGCACCGCGAAGGAGATCGAGGAGCTGGAAAAATCCTTCGAGCGCAAGGTTCTCCTTTAATGAAAATAACTAAGCAAAAATCCACCCGACTCGGGTGGATTTTTTATTTTGTTTTTTGGGAAAAAACAAAAAAATAATAACAAAGAACGGGTACGATTTTTCTATTTTTGGTTCAGTTTAAGACTATCGCCACCCAAGATCCTATGTTAAAATGAAAATACATATATAAAACTTCGGAGGCTTCTTATGAGTACGTTCACCTACGAGGGCAAGCACTTTCTTCTTGACGGTGAGCCTTTTGTTGTTCGGTCGGGCGTGATACATTACTGGCGTGTGGTTCCGGCGTATTGGGAGGACCGCCTGAAAAAGCTGAAGGCGTGCGGCTTCAATACGGTGGAGACCTACACCGCGTGGAACCTTCATGAGCGACACGAGGGACAGTTCGATTTTTCAGGCGGCCTTGACCTGGTTCGCTACATTGAGCTGGCCGAATCGCTTGGTCTGAAGGTCATCCTTCGTCCCGGCCCCTACATCTGCTCGGAATTTGACTTCGGCGGACTTCCGTCCTGGCTTCTTACTTACGAAAACCTTCACATTCGCTGCAACGACCCGCTGTACCTTTCCAAGGTCCGTCCCTACTACCACGAGCTGCTCTCCCGTGTGGCACCCCATCTTTTCACGCGCGGCGGCGGCGTCATTATGGTTCAGATCGAAAACGAATACGGTTCCTTCGGCGATGACAAGGACTATCTGCGTGAGATCGTGAAAATTTATCGCGAGGAAGGAATCGACTGCCTGCTCTTTACGGGCGACGGAACGACCCCGGGGATGCGCAGCGGCGGCTCGCTTCCCGAATTCCTCTGCGGCACCAATTTCGGAACAAGACCCAGGGAACGCTTCGAGCAGCTGGCGCGCTTCCGCCCCAATCAGCCCGACTTCAGCCCCGAGCTATGGGGCGGCTGGTTTGATTCCTGGGGCGGCGAGCACCACGTCCGCCGGACCGAGGATATGATGCTCTGCCTCAACGAGGTGCTGGATATGGGGGCCTCCTTCAACCTGTACCCCTTCCACGGCGGCACCAATTTCGGATTCACAAGCGGAGCCAATCACCACAAGGGACAGTATTTGCCCACCGTCACAAGCTATGACTTTTCGGCGCCTCTCTCGGAGGCCGGCGATATGACGCCCACCTACTATGCCATCCGCGAGGCGCTGGCAAGGGTAAACGGCGGCACCTGTGACATCGAGGTCAAAAACACCGAAAAGAAGGCGTACGGCAAGGTAAGGCTTACCGCAGCCGCCCCCCTTTTTGAAAACCTTCCGCGCCTGGGCAAGGCAATCCACGCCCCCGTCCCCCTCTCTATGGAGCAGGTCGGACAGGATTTCGGCTATATCGTCTACTCCACGGTGATCGACGCCGAGAAGGAGGAAAGTCCCCTGGAGTTCGAGCATATGCACGACCGCGCCTGGATCTTTGTAGACGGCAAGCCTGCGGGCATCCGCCAAAGGACCGAGCCGCGCGAGGAGATCAAGATCGCTGTCGGCAGGGATCGGCCCGTGAGGCTGGACATTCTGGTGGAGAACTGCGGACGTGTCAATTACGGTCCCAAAATATTGGACAAAAAAGGCATCTTCGGCGGCATCCGCTTAGGCAACCGCCTCCATTTCGGCTGGGATATGACGCCACTGCCGATGGAGGATCTTTCCGGCCTTTGCTATTCGGGCACACCTGTCTTTGACGGCCGACCGACCTTCCTGCGGGGAACGCTTTCGATCGAGGGCACTCCCGCCGATACCTTTCTCCGTCTTGACGGCTTTCACAAGGGCTTTGTTAAGATAGGCGGCTTCCATCTCGGTCGCTACTGGAACGACAAGGGACCGCAGAAAACGCTCTACGTCCCCGCCCCCATTCTTCACACGGGTGAAAACGAGATCGTAGTCTTTGAAACCGAGGGCTTCGAGAGCCCCGAAGTGGAATTTTTTGCCGAGCCGGATCTCGGTTAACATTCAAATACAAAGGAGACAGCACTATGAAAAAAATTACCTTTGCTCTGTTTTTTGCCAACCGCGGCTTTTTCCCCGGAAGCGTGATCGCGGCGGCGCGCGAGGAGATGTGCGCGGCGGTGGAACGCGTGGGCGCGAGGGCGCTTTGCATGGATCCCTCGCTGACGCGGTACGGCGCCGTGGAAACACGCGAGGAGGGCGAGATCTTCGCCGGATTCTTAAAGGAACACGAGGGCGAATATGACGGACTCATCCTCTGCCTTCCCAATTTCGGTGACGAAAACGGCGTCAAGGCGGCGATCAAGGACGTCAAGGTACCCATTCTTCTGCAGGCCTATCCCGACGAGCTTGACAAGCTGGACTTTGCCAATCGCCGCGATGCCTTCTGCGGCAAGCTTGGCCTTTGCGCCGTCCTCAAGCAAATGAAGACGAAATTCGTTAACACCGAGGCCTTCACGGTAGATCCCAAAAGCGAGGCCTTCACGCGCGAGCTCATTCGGTTCTCCGCCATTTGCCGCATCGTAGGACGAATGAAGCATATGCGCATCGGCGTGCTCGGCGCGAGAACAACGGCCTTTAAGAGCGTCCGTTTTGACGAGGGGGCTCTTGAGGCGCGCGGCTGTGACGTGGAAACGCTGGATCTGACACAGGTCTTCGACAAAATGAAGCAGATCTCCGACACCGACCCCCGTATGAGCATATGGGAGAAGGAGCTTCGTGAGATCTCCGACACAAGCGACGCGCCCCGTTATGCCATCCTCAATCAGTGCAAGCTGGGCATTGCCTTGGAAGAGCTTCGAGAGGAATGGAAGCTGGATGTCATGGCCATTCGCTGCTGGAGTGAGCTTCAGTACGAATACAAGATCACTCCCTGTACCGTGATGGGAATTCTGAACAAGCGTCAGATCCCCGTCGTATGCGAAACCGACGTGACCAACGCACCCGCGATGCTGGCACAGGCAATGGCCTCGCTCACCGGTGTCGGTTGTCTTGACATCAACAACAACTACGGCGATGACCCGGACAAATGTATTTTGTTCCACTGCGGCCCACTCCCGATCGACCTTCTGTGCGAAAAAGGACATATGGAGGAGCACAAGATGTTTACCAAAACGCAAGGGCAAAACTGCTCTTGGGGCGTGAACGTGGGAAGGATCAAGCCCTGCACGATTACCGTCTGCGGTATGCGCACCGAGGACGGAGAAACGCGTTACTTTGTTGAGCGCGCCGAGGTGATGGATATCACGCTGGACAGAGAATTTTTCGGCACATACGGTGTGATCGAGATCCCCGAGCTTCAAAGGAAGCTGCGCCGTATGAGCGAGGAGGGCTTCCGCCACCACGCGATCATCACCGAGGGCGATTGGTGCGAGGCTCTGCGCGAAGCACTTTCCAAATATCTTGGTTATACTGAAGTAAAGCTTTCATAAAAGGAGGAAAATGACAATGAACAAGCTCGGAATTTTTGTTAATTTTTGGGAGAAGTCCTGGGATGTTGACCACAAAAAGTACATCAGAAAAGCGGCCGACATCGGCTTTGACATTTTGGAATTTCAAGCACAGCCGTTGTTGGAAATGAGCGACGATCATATTCGAGAGCTCAGAAAAGAGGCAGATGCGGTCGGAATCGAGCTGACCTATAGCCTCGGGCTTGACCGCCGATATGACGTGTCATCCTTGGACGAGGGTGTCCGAAGCGGCGGCGTAAGGTATCTGCAGAACATCATCCGCAAAATGCAGGTTGGCGGCGGCACGCTTCTCTCGGGTGTCAGCTATGCCGGCTGGGGCACGCCCGATAATATGGGCGACTCCAAAAAGCCTTTCTGGGATCAGAGCGTCAAGAGCATGAAGGAGATCATCAAGGTAGCCGAGGAATGCGGCGTGACCTATTGCGTGGAGGCCGTCAACCGCTTTGAGACCTGCCTCATTAATACGGCCAAGGAGGCCTTGGCGTATATCGAGGAGATCGACAGCCCGAATATCGGAATTTTGTTGGACACCTACCATATGAACATTGAGGAGGACAGCCTCGGGGATGCCATCCGCCTGGTTGGCGCGGATCGCCTGAAAAGCTTCCACACGGGAGACAACAACCGCCGTGCCCCCGGTCGCGGACATATCAACTGGGACGAGGTCTTCGGTGCACTGGCCGACATTGGCTACACGGGACGTATTGTTTCCGAGCCCTTCGTTATGCAGGGCGGTGAGGTCGGCCGTGACATTCACGTTTACCGCGATCTGATCGAAAATCCGTCCGAGGCCGCTATCGATGCAGAGGCCAAATACCTGCTTGATTTTGAAAGATCCATGATACGAAAATACAATTCTTAACGAAAAGCTCGGATCGCACAAGGTGCGATCCGAGCTTTTCTCTTAGTCCCTATGGAGATTAAACGGAAATTCTTTTCGGTATTTTAACGGCGAGGTGCCGACCCGAAGCTTGAAAAATTTCGCAAAGTAGTTATAATCCTGAATGCCCACCATACAGGCGATCTGCTGAATCGGAAGATCGGTAGATTCAAGCAACCGCTTGGCCTCGCCTATGCGCAGGGCGCCGATATGCTCGCCGATCGGGACACCGAAATTCTTGTGTGAAACGGCATACAGCCGTTTCTTGGAGAGTCCGAGCGCGCGGCAAAGACTGTCCACGCAGACCTCCTCTCGCAGATGAGCTCGAATATATTCATCAATTTCGGTGGCGACCGAGTCATAGCCAATATCGATGTGATCCGAAAGCCAAAGATACCGTGTGGCCAGCTTGAGAATGCTTGCGGCGGAGTCGATCAGGGCCTCGTCATAGGGAAGAAGCTCTCGATATTCCTCAGCCAGCCGAGCGGCATCCACACCGAGTGTTTTCCCAAGGCGGCGGAGGATGGGCTTCATTTCCTCTTCGCTTTTTTCCGAAATCTGACCGAACATAATATAGCCAAGCACCGTGTCCTTGTATTTAATGGGAAGCGCCAGATCGATAAGACCCGCGTGGCAGATATGCTTGGTCGGACGACCGGTTTTGCTGCACTCGATGCACAGCTTTTGGTCACTCAAGAAGCAGGCATGCTTTCCCTTCTCCGTGGACTTGATGGTTCGGCAAAAGGCGCGGGTTTCGCGCGGCTGGAAGCTCAGCTGCTGAAAATCGGCGTTCCATACGCTCAGGGTCATTCCCGTAATGGTATAAAAATCGTATAACAGCTTGTCCAATTTTTCAATATTAAAGTTGATCAGCATGCCGTCACCTCCTACCCATCATTGTAACACAAAACCCAAAAAAATTCAATATGATATCCGAAAACAGATATGATTTTTCTATTTTCATTTTAAGGCCGCGGCATTTCCCTTGGTTTTCATTATACAAACAAAATCGGCGGTTGCCTCTGGCAACCGCCGTTTTGTTACGGAGCTACGTAATCAATGTGATAGTCGACCTCGACCTCCCAAAGCTCACCCTTTCTCGGATACGCGCCGTTCTTTGCCGACGCAAAGGACACGTAAAGCTTGTTGTCCGACACGCGCTCCATAATGTAGAGCCGATTGCAGACGACCGAGCCGTTCAGGATGCGATAGCCGGTCGTGGCGCTCACGCCGCTGGTGGCACTGCTGTAGTGCACACGCGTCGCGCGCGGATTGCTCAGCGAGGTACGGCTGGGATCGTCCGAGATGAGGGGAACGACACGCCGACCAAGCGAATTGCCTCTGTCGTCAAAGGTCTCCACGATCTCGCAGATCGCCTTGCCGCCGCTCTGGCGATACATCGTCAGCATATGGAAGAACATCGCGCCGGTCTCGTAGCCGTCGTCCAGCCACTGAAGGCTCTTGCGGTTGCGAACACCGTCCTTGTCAAACGTAAAGCTCTGCGAATGACGGAGGATCGGCCAGCCGTAGGAGTCAGCGGTGCTGGTTCCCCAGGCGTAGATGGTGCTGATCTGGTCAAAGCCGGCCGAGGTGCACGGAAGCACCGCTCCCTCGCTTTGCCCAAAGAGCTCCAGCTCCTCGCCGTCTACAAGAAGCACCGCACTTTCCATGCGCTCGTCGCCGTGATAGCCGCCCACCTGATCGGGCGCACTCGCTCGGTTGCCCAGCACGCTCCTCGCCCCGTCGGTCAGCTTGGACCAAACGGGATTTAACTGATTGGCGGCCAGCGAGATCTCGCCGCTTCCCAGAACGTCAAACAGCTTGTTATATTCGACCGCCTCTTCATCAAAGCCGATGACCTCGACCAGCTGTGCGGTCTTGATGCGATAGCTTGCGCGGTTGGTGCAGCTGTTGGTTGTATAATTGTTTCTTACGTCGCTGTACTCATATTGCAGGCAGTAGCGGACGTAGTAATCCCCCGAGGGGTCGGAGGTCTGAACGTAGAGGTTGACCGAGCTGTAGGTCTGTCCTGCCGCGGGCAAGCGCTCAACAATAACAGCACAAAGACGGCCGACAAGCTGTGAGGCGTCGATCAGCACGTCGTTGTCACCCACATTGTTAAAGCAAAAGACATGCGCCGCCTCCGAAAGACCCTCGGCCTCAAGCAAAGCGGGCTCATCCCAGGCCGTCACGGTATCGCACAGCTCGTCATCCACCCAAAAATCGACCTCACCCTCGCCAAACGCCGCCTGCACCGCAAAGCGCAGGCTTCCGCCAAGGTTAGCCGAAAGCGCAAGGCAATCGCCCGCCTCCACCAGATACCCGCGAATGCCGCAAAATATGCACTCGCTGAGCGTCTGCTCGGTCAGTCTCTCATAGGTCTCCTCCCAGAAATGACGGACGGGGATCTCCTTTTCCTCCTGCGCGCCGCAGGCCTCGCAAACGTAAAGCTCAAGGCCCTCGGTGCTGCAGGTCGCCGCCCTCACGAGCGTCCGTGTCTGCTCGGTGTGCGGACACGGCGGCTCGGTGGTCTCGGGAGCCGTCGTTTCGGGTGCTGTGCTTTCTACGGCCGCCCCATCGCACGAAACGAGGAGGCAGGCCGCAAGAAGCACAAGAATAAAGATAAGAATTCCTTTTTTCACGGGGTTACGGGGCAACATAATCAATCATATAGTGGGTATCCACGTCCCAAAGCTCGCCCTCAAGAGGCGTGCCGTAGTTGCTTGATGTGATGGGCACGTAGAGCTTGTTGTCGGGATTGGAGCTCACGCGCAAAGCCACGTAGGTGTTGCCGAATTTGGCCTGATCGTTCATAAGACGGAAGTCCACGCGCGCACTCACACCTGCCGGGCCGTCGTACTCAACCGCGGCCGCCCACGCATTGGACATAACACCGGTCTGCTTTTCGATCTCAACCGTGGGATCCATCTTATATTCGTCGATCTGGAAGCCGTTCGCGTCATACATACGCATGGTGTCGATGTGGCGGTTGCCAAAGCCGCCGCGCATCATGGTGAACATGGGCAGATAGCCGCCCTTGATGCGGAAGTCGCCGCGAAGCCACTCCACCGTCTGCTTGTGTGCCACACCGGTAGAATCCAGAACGATGTTCTGGTAATGCTTAGCCACGGGGAGACCGTGGTCGGTGGCAGAGGTCGCCGTTCCCCACGCATACATGGTGGTCAGCTGCTCAAAGGTCACGGTGCTGCAGGGGTAGACCGTTTTCTCGTCGCTCTGCAGGTTGATCTCTACGCCGTCCACAAGAAGCTTTACCGTCTCGATCCACTCGTCACCGTGGAAGCCGCCGATAAAGTCGGCAGCACCGCCGTCCGACGCCACGTGTTCCTTGGCCGCCTCAACGATGTGATCCGTGTGCGCATAACCCATAATGGCAAACGAGACCTCGCCGCCGCCAAGCACAGGGAGAATGTCGGTTCGCTTCATCTCGTCAAAATCCATTTCCACACGGCAAAGCGTAGCCGTGTCGATGCGATAGTTGCTGGTGTTTGTGCAAGAGTTGCCCGTAAATTTTGTTACGTCGGTGCTATATTTGTGATTGAAGTTATAGCAAACGTAGTACTCCTCCGAGGGGTCGCTGGTCTGCACGTATACGCGGAAGGAGCTGTAAGTCTGTTTTCCCTTCGGAAGCACCTCAATAAACAGCGCGCCCGGACGACTGTAGTAGCCGTCCACCGCGCCCACCTTGGCGCGTACGGTGTGAGCGCCGCCGTTTACGATCTCAATAGCGTGTCCGCCGCGCGCGATATCGGTCGCGGTCAGCGTGGCCTCGCCGTTCTCATCAAACGTCGCCTCAGCCACTGTCTCGCCGTCGATCACAAGCGCGCATTTTTCATCGGCACTCACCGCCTTCAGCGAAACGCTGAATTCGCCGCCAAAGAAGGCCGACAGTGCCAGCGTTCTGCCGCTCTCCACAAGAAGGCTCTTGTCTCCGCACGCGGCGCAGGTCGCCTCGGTGGCTCCCATTTCCTTCAAAAAGACCTCGGTGTCGCTGTGGCTCGGGGCCAGATCCGCATGTTCCATAAATCCGCAATCCTCACATATCTTTTCGATTTTTCCCCACGCGTCACAGGTGGGTGTCGAGTTGTTTACCACCAGGTTCGGATGCTCACACACAAACTCGGTGGTGGTCTCCTCGGGCGTGGTCTCCGGGAGCGTGGTTTCCTCGGGGACAGTCGCCTCGGGGGTGGTCTCCGCAATGTCCGGGGTCTCCTCGCCCGTCTCCGCCGGCTCTCCGCAAGCAAAAAGACAGGTGCAAAGCAAACAAAGCGAAAGCACCAATACAAACAGTTTCCAAAGCTTCATGGTTGTTCTCCTTTATTTTAATTTAAGTTCTTCAAATTTTGATTTGTCGGTGTGGTTGTGTTGGCTGGGGATACGGTCGCTTTTGAAAAAGCTCCGCAAAACTTTTCCCCACAAGCAAAACGGCTACGCTTGATACGGAGCCCGAACAGTAACGCGAAAACAACGTATGATCCGATATCCGAGTCATTTTGAGACCTTCTCACGCGTGAGAAGGTCTCAGGCGCGCGAGGTCTGCAAGCCG
>CAJGDZ010000058.1 GCA_904502055.1 uncultured Clostridia bacterium
ATTGACGTTGAGGATCGCAAACAGAAGCGCGATGGCCACGAAGGACTGCTCGCCGCCCGAAAGCTGCATCAGATTCTTGATGATCTTGCCGGGAGGCGCCGCCTTGATCTCAATGCCGCTTGTCAAAACGTTCTCCGGCTCGGTCAGCACGATCTCGGCCGTACCGCCGCCAAACAGCTCGGAGAAGGTACGCCCGAAGTTTTCGTTGATCTTGTTAAAGGACTCGGTGAACGCCGCCTTCATCTCAGTCTCCAAGCGGTCGATGATCTTCATCAGCTCCGCTCTCGAGGACTCCAGATCCTTGATCTGCTTATCCATACGGTCATAGCGTTCCTTGACCTCTTTGTATTTATTCACTGCATCAAGGTCAACGTTTCCAATGGCGCGAAGCTTGTTGCGGCAATCCACCTGCTTGGCCGCCGCGCCCGCGCGCGTGACCTTGGTAAGCGGCGGATAATCCAGCGCCACCGCCTCGGCACGCGTCATTTCGTAATCGTCCCAAAGCTTTGTGGCCAACTTGTCCTGTTCGTTTTTGAGTGCACTCAGCTTATTCTCATTCTTGGTGTGCTCACGGAATACGTTTTCCTGCTCGGCGCGCTTTTCGCGGATCTTGGTGTTCATCGCGCTCAGCTTCTTTTCGAACGAGAAGCTGTCACTCTCCAGCTGCGCGCGCTTTTGGTTGAGCTGCTCGAGAAGCTTTTCACCCTCGGTAAGCCGACGGCGATTTTCCTTCTGCGACTCCTCAAACTCATCGATGCGGCGTGCGCATTCCTGCACGCGGCGCTTTTGCTCGTCAATATCGGCAAGACAATTGGAAATGCGAGCCTCGATCGACTCGGCAAAGGTCTGCTCGGTCTCAATGTCCTTGCCCGTTTCGCTAACCTTGATGTAAAGCTCGGTGACCTTAAGCGCAAGCTCGTCGCACCTCTCCAGCATCTCGCCGCGCTCCACGTCCTTTTGCACGCGAAGCTCCGTAATTTCGGAGATGCGCGCGGAAAGCTCGGTCTCCTTGGCGCGAAGCACCTCTTCCTCCTCCTCGTAGCGGCGGCTTTGCTCGATAACGTCACCGTAATCGGCACGAAGCTTTTCGGAAAGCGTGTCGTTGGCGTCCGCCTTGGCGCGAAGCTGGTCGGCTCTTGTGGCCTCACTTGTACGCATCACCTCATAAAGGCGGCGCTTATCCTCAAGCGAGGAGCTGTCCTCCTCGGTTGTTGCAATTTTTTCCTCCAGCGTTTTCTGCGTTTCAAGGCAAGCGGAAAGCTTTTCCTCTGCCCCTTCCAGCTTTTCGGCAAGACGCTTGATCTCGCTGGCTCGGCTGAGCATACCGCCGCTCGACTTGACGCTACCGCCCGTAAACGAGCCGCCTACGCGGATCTGCTGACCGTCCAGGGTAACGACCTGCACGCGGTAACGAAGTGCCTTGGCCATTTCGGTGGCGTTTTCAATGTTGTCAAAGACCACCGTTCTGCCCAGAAGCGACGAAACGATATCCTTAAATTTATCCTCGCAGGAAACCAACTCGTCCGCAAAGGAAACAAAGCCCTTATACCCACGCGACTCCTCCATCTCGTGCGTAGCCCCCTGCGGGCGCATCGAGGTAATGGGGAAGAACGTGGCGCGGCCGCCCTCAGCGCGCTTGAGCGCATACATCGCGGCCTTCGCGGTCTCCTCGTTTTCGACCACGATATGCTGAAGGTTGGCAGCCAGCGCCGTTTCAATGGCAACCACGTACTCGTCTCCAACCGAAATGACCTTGGAAAGCGGGCCGTAGATGGTATCGCACGCCTTGCCCGATGCCGTGGTGATCTTGCCCTCGGCGTACGCCTTCATAACAAAGCGGACGCTGTTGCTGTAGCCCTCAAGCTGCTCCTCCATCGCACGGAAGGTCTCGATCCTCTGTGCCAACGAATCACGCTTCAAGCGCACCTCGGCCAGCTTTTCGTCGTTCTCACGGCGCTCCTCGTAAAGCGCGTTTCTCTTTTTGGTAAATGCGGCGATCTCGGCATCCAGAGACTCGATCGCATCCGTATACTCCTTTAGCGTTTTCTCACAAGCGGCGATCTGCCCCTTAAGCGCCTTAGCAATCTCCTCGTACTTACGGATCTCCTCCAGAATGCTGTTGTTTTTGTCGCCGTCCGCATTCTTGGCGTTCTCGATGACCGAAAGACGAACGCGAATGTCGGTCGCATCCTTTTCAAAGGCGCGAAGGTCGGCAAGTGCCTCCTCGCTGAGCGAAAGAAGCCTGTCCGCCTCACCGCGAAGCCGCGCCTGCTCGGCAATCGCCTCGGCGTGGGCACGCTTCAACTCCTCGTGGTGACGGCGAAGCTCCTCAATATGTGAAAGCTTTTCGGCCTTGGCCGCCTTTTCCTGAGCCAGCGTATTTTCCAGCTCCGAAATGCGCCCCATAGCCGCCTCGGACATCTCACCCGTATGGCGGCGGCTGGCCTCGGCCACCTGATATTCGCTGTCCAGCGCGTGGTTGGCCTCGGTCTGCTTACCGATCTCACCAAGAAGCTGCTCGGAGGCGTATTTATTGTTCTGCGAAATGTCAAACAGCTTTTCGTTCTGTGCCTCGTAAGACTCGATGGTATCGTTTATGGTCTTAAGGTCAAACGCAGAGCGGTTAAAGAGATCCTCTGCCTCGGCGATCTCCGAGCGAAGCTTATCGGTATCGTACAGCCAAAGCTGAACGTCCACCCGCTTCTTGGTCTCCAGAAGCTCGATGGCGCGCGAGGCCTTCTCCGCCTCCTTTTCCAGAGGCCCTACCTGCGCGGCGACCTCGGCAAACACGTCACCGATGCGCGTCATATTGTCTTCGGTATCCGCCAAACGGCGCTCGGTCTCGGTCTTTTTGTGGCGGTACTTGGCAATACCCGACGCGTCCTCAAAAATGCTTCGTCTCTCATCGCTCTTGCGCGAGATGATCTCCGCGATCTTACCCTGGCCGATGATGGAATAGCCGTCACGTCCGACACCCGTATTCATAAACATCTCGTAAATATCACGCAGACGGACTGCCTGACGGTTTATGTAATATTCGCTGTCGCCCGAGCGGTAATACCGACGGGTGACCGTAACCTCATCGTACGGGCAGTCCAAGCGGCTGAACTCGTCACGGTTGTCAAAGGTCACCGACACCTCGGCGTAGCCCATCGGCTTGCGGCTATCCGCACCGCCAAAGATGATGTCCTCCATTTTACTTCCGCGGATGTTCTTGGAGGAGATCTCGCCGAGAACCCACCGCATCGCGTCGGCTATATTCGATTTTCCGCTTCCGTTGGGACCAACGATGACCGTTGCGCCCGATTCAAACGTCAGCTTGGTTTTGTCGGGGAAGGATTTAAAGCCTTGAAGCTCCAAAGATTTCAGATACAAAAGAGCGCCCTCCTAATACGTAAAATATATAAAAGAATATTATATAATCTCAATTACTATATTATAACTCAAAATTTCATTTTTTTCAAGGACTTTCAGCCCTTTTAATGCGTATTTTTTCAAAATTCTTTGATAATTTTTCCGTTTTTGACCGATCACCTTGGAAACCTCGCCCTTTGCCACGTACAAAACCGCCTGCTTGCCCGCAAGGTCACCCATGCCGTCCAGCCTCTCACACATGAGATCGTAGTACAGCTCACCCATGGCCAGCTCGCCGATCGCGCTGTGGTTTGCACCGCCGTAAACCTCGCCGGGCGCCAGCCGTTCCGAGGCGCAAAGCCCCACGCGAATGCACGGAACGCCGTGCTCGGCAAACACGCGAAGCGCAATTTTTGTCCTGTCGATCGCATCCTGCTCATCCAGCGGAACGTAGCTTCCCTTCCGGGCCATCGCGCAAAGCTCTGTACTCTCAAAGACCACCGTTGGATAGATCCGCACCGCATCCACCCCAAGCTCACACAGCCTCTCGGCCGTTCGCCTTTCCTTCTCGGAGCTCGACTCCGGCAGACCGATCATCATCTGACCGACCAAGCAAAACCCGTATTGCTTCACAAGGACGCACGCCCGTTCGGCCGACGCCGCATCGTGTCCGCGCTTCGAGGCGCTCAGCACACCGTCATCCAGGCTCTGAAGCCCCAGCTCAACGGTTTTCACCCCGTAGCGCGATAAAATGTCCAGCACCTCGCGGTCTATGTAGTCGGGTCTTGTGGAAAGGCGAATGGCGCTCACGCGCCCGCGGGCGATGTATTCCTGCGCCACATCCAGAAGACGGCACATCAGCGCCCGGTCGATACCGGTAAACGATCCGCCAAAGAAAGCAATTTCTGTCTCGGCATCCTTTTCAATTGTGGCCAGACTTTTCTCGATCTCCTCGCGCACGCGGCTCTCGTCGAAATCCATCTTCCCCGAGATCGAGCGTTGGTCACAAAACACACACAGGTTTGGGCAGCCCATATGCGGAATAAAGATCGGTATGTTTACGTGCCTCATGGCCCCTCCTTTTATCAAAGAAAGGGGAACGCTCGGTTCCCCTTAGTCCTCGCCGAACAGCGCAAGAGCCTCCTTGGCCGCCTGCTGCTCTGCCTCTTTTTTCGTACGTCCCGTGCCTCTGCCGATGATGTTGGAATTCAGCTTTGCCTCCACGGTATAGGTCTTGTTGTGGTCGGGGCCGCTTTCGCCCACCACAACGTACTCCAGAAAATCACCCTCGGTCTGCTGAACAAACTGCTGAAGCGCGGTTTTGAAGTCGCTTCCGTGTCCGATCTCCTTGGTCTTTTCCTTTACGCGGGGCAAAAGGAATTTTGAAACCACATCCTTGCCCTCGGCACCGGCATCCAGGTAGATGGCCGCCAAAAGCGCCTCAAACGCGTTTTCCAGGATCTTATCGTTCGCACGGCCGCCGTTCTTTTCCTCACCGTTTCCGAGCAGAAGATAGTCGCCCAGCGCGATGCCGCGCGCCAGGTCTGCCAGCGTCCGACCGCAAACCAGCTCCTTGCGAAGCTTTGTCAGCTCACCCTCAGGGAGGTAGCGGTTTTCCTTAAAAAGATACTCGCTGACAATGATCGAAAGCACCGAATCTCCGAGAAATTCCAGTCTTTCGTTGCAGCTGATCGATATTTTTTTTGCACGGAGCTCGTTGGAATACGAGGAGTGCGTAAGCGCCGTTTTCAGCGTTTCCTTGTGGCAAAAGCGGTAGCCGATCGCGGCCTCCAGCTCTGCGATGTCCTTTGGTAGCATGTCTTTTCCTGTTCTGACCCAAACGGTCGTTTGTATTTATTGAGCCTCGGCAGCCCGTTCGGCCTCCTTGGCCGCCTTTTTGGCCGCCAGAAACTCGGCGGCAGCATCAGCAATATCATAAATAATGCCCGAATTGCTGTAATCAATGGCCTGACGGATGGCGTTTTTGAAGGCATTGGCATTGGACGAGCCGTGTGCCTTGATGACCGGGCGCGAAATACCCAGAAGCGGTGCACCTCCGTACTCGGTGGCATCGAATTTCTTTTTGAACTCGCTCACGCGTCCCTTGACCATAAGCGCCGAGACCTTGGTGAGCGCATTGGCATAAAACATATCCTTCATCGCGTGCATCATAAGCTTGCTCACGCCCTCAATGGTCTTGAGCACCACGTTGCCGGTAAAGCCGTCGGTCACCAGCACGTCACACACGTTCTGCGGAATGGAGTTGCCCTCCACGTTTCCGACAAAATGAATACGGTCACACGCCGAAAGGCGCCTATGGGCGGCAAGCTGAAGCTCCGTACCCTTGCACGCCTCGGTGCCGTTATTGAGGAGTCCCACACGGGGCATCTCCAGATCAAACATTTTCTTCATATAGGCCGAGCCCATCACGGCAAACTGCTCCAGATACTCGTCAGTCACCACCACGTTGGCGCCGCAATCCAGAAGAAGCACGGGCGGATCGGCCGGCAGGACCATAGCCAGTGCCGCGCGTTGAATGCCCTTGATCTTACGGACAATGAGCGTGGCACCCGTAAAAAGTGCGCCGGTATTTCCCGTACTGACAAAAGCATCCCCCTTGCCCTCAGCAAGCAGACGAAGGCCTATGCTCATGGAAGAATCGCTTTTTGCGCGTACCACCGAAAGCGGATCATCCTCCATTTCCATGACCGTCTCAGTATGTACGATCTCAAAGCGTGTCAGATCGAGGCCGTTTTCCGCGGCGACCCGTTCAATCTCGGGCTGATCGCCCACGACGATATAGCTGGCGTTATACTCTGCCGCGGCCGCACACAGACCCTTTACGGTCTCAAGCGGCGCGTTGTCGCCTCCCATAACATCTACGATAATTCTCATACGCTTCAAGCAGCCAAGCGGCTGTCCTTTTGTTGTATTTCAGGAAAGAGACCGTCCTCAAAAAAGCTCGGGCAGCCGTCTTTCGATCTCCTCAAGTGCGCGGCGGGCAACCACCTCATATCTTGCCACCTTGCCGCCCTTTACCCTCTCCGCGAGAGGCTCGACAATGCCAAAATTGGCGTTCATCGGAACAAACGCGCCCACAGCACCGCCGGCTACGAAATGCGCCATCGCGCCGATCATAGTCGTACGCGGGAAGACCACCGGGTCCTTGCCCAGCACGCGGGCGGCGGCATTCACTCCCGCCACAAAGCCGGAGCCTGCTGACTCAATATAGCCCTCAACACCCGTCATCTGCCCCGCAAAAAAGATATCGGGACGCTCGCGCATAGCGTAAGTTGCGTTCAGATACTCGGGGGAATTGAGGTAGGTGTTGCGGTGCATCACACCGTAGCGCATAAACTCCGCATTTTCAAGACCGGGGATCATGCGGAACACCCGTCTTTGCTCAGGAAAGGTCAGATGCGTCTGGAAGCCGACCAGATTGTACATCGAGCCCTCGGCGTTTTCACGGCGAAGCTGAACCACGGCGTACGACTCACGTCCCGTTCGGTCATCCACAAGCCCCACGGGCTTGAGCGGTCCGAAGCGAAGCGTGTCGCGGCCGCGCTTGGCCATCTCCTCTACGGGCATACAGCCCTCAAAGACCTTCAGCTCCTTTTGCATCTCGCGGTCAAAGTCCTTGAGCTGCGCCTCCTCGGCGGAGATGAGCGCCTCGTAAAAGGCCTCATACTGCTCCCTTGTCATCGGGCAGTTGATATAATCGGCATCTCCCTTATTGTAACGGGAGGCAAAAAAGGCAACCTCCATATTGATGCTCTCCGCGTCCACAATGGGTGCGGCGGCATCAAAGAAGTGCAGACCCTTACAGCCAAGCGTATTTTCGATATACGCCGCCATTTTGTCCGAGGTGAGCGGCCCCGTTGCCACAACGGTAACGGTGCCCTCCTCTATAGTATACACTTCCCTTTGGATAATATCAATGTTTTTGTGATTTTTGATCTTATCGGTGACATACTCCGAAAACAGATTTCGGTCGACCGCCAGTGCCGATCCCGCAGGAACGCGCGTAGCGTATGCCGCCTCCATAATCAGCGAGCCCATACGGTGCAGCTCCTCCTTGAGAAGTCCCACCGCGTTGGTCACACGATCCGAGCGCAAGGAATTGGAGCAAACAAGCTCGGCAAAATTCGGCGAATGGTGTGCGGGCGTATACCGCTCGGGCTTCATCTCGTAAAGCTCGACCTTAACGCCTCGCTGCGCCACCTGCCACGCCGCCTCACAGCCTGCAAGCCCCGCGCCGTAAATGCGAACGATCTCACTCATGCCTCGTCGCCACTCTCTTGCTTCTTTTTGAAGGAACATCCTTCCGTGTGGCAGATCAGCATAGCGTTCTTTCCCTTCTTACGGTAAAGGATCTCGCCGCACTCGGGGCATTTTTCTGCCGTCGGCAGATCCCACGTGGAAAAGTCGCAGGCAGGATAGCGCTCACAGCTGTAGAAAAGGCTTCTGCCGCCCTTGCCGTAGCGCTTAAGAATGGCCGAGCCGCACTTGGGACAAGGCACGTCAAGTGCCTCGGTCTTTTGCTTGGTAAACTTACAGGTCGGGTAGTTGGCACAGGCATAAAAATCACCGTACGGCCCCTTCTTCAGAAGCATATCGCCACCGCACTTCTCACATTTGAAGTCCGCCACCTCTACCTGTTCCTTGGTTTCCTTTTCCTCCAGGGGCTTGGTGTTGCGGCAGGTGGGGTAGTTGGGGCAGGCGGCAAACTTGCCGAAGCGTCCACTCTTGACCACCATTCTGGCACCGCATTTGTCGCAGATGATGTCCGTCTCCTCGACCGGCACCTCCACCACGATCTTGTCAATATGCTTTTCCGCCTCGGCCAGCTCCTTCGAGAAGTCCTCCCAGAAGTCGTCAAGCACGGGTCTGAGCTGACGGTTGCCCTTTTCAATGTTATCCAGATCGTTTTCAACGTCTGCCGTAAACTCATAGTCAACAATATCCGAGAAGTTTTCCTTCATAATGCGGATCATGACCTCACCAAGCGACGTGGGAACGAAGGCCTTGTTCTCCTTGGTCACGTAGTTGCGCGCCAGGATGGTCGAAATGGTGGGCGCATACGTGCCGGGACGTCCGATTCCCTTCTCCTCAAGGAACTTGATGAGCGAGGCCTCGTTGTATCTGGGCGGAGCCTCGGTAAAGTGACGCGTCGGCTCGACCTTTTCGGATGCCAGCATCTGTCCCTTGGAAATGTCGGGAAGGCGAATGTCCTTCACCTCGCGGATCTCATCGGCCGCCGCGGTGCTCTCCTCCTCGCTCTCCTCGTAAACAGCCATATAGCCGCGGAAGGCTACCGAATAACCGCTGGCCTTGAAAATATAGTCACCGCAGGCAAACTCCGCGTTGACCGTATCCAGCTCAGCCGCCTCCATCTGGCTGGCCACAAAGCGATCCCAAATCAGCTTATACAAGCGATACTGGTCGCTCGTCAGATGCTTTTTGATCATCTGCGGCTCAATGGAAACGCGTACGGGACGGATCGCCTCGTGCGCGTCCTGCGCGCCGGCGCGGGACTTATAAACACGGGGGGTCTTCGGGCAGAAGCTATCGCCGTATTTCTCACGGATAAGCTCAAGCGTCTCATTCTGCGCGTCCACCGAAACTCTTTGCGAGTCGGTACGCATATAGGTAATCAGACCCTGGGTACCGCCGAACTCGCTGCCGATGTGAATACCCTCATAAAGCTCCTGTGCCACGCGCATAACACGCGAGGACTGGAAATTCAGCTTGCGCGAGCCCTCCTGCTGAAGCGTAGAGGTGGTAAAAGGGGGCATGGGAAGCTTCTTACGCTTGGAGCGCTTGACCGAGTTTACGCAAAAGGTCTTACCCTCCATAGCGGCAAGGATGCCCATGGCTTCCTGCTCATTCGAGATTTTAATCTTACCGTTCTTGTCCCCGTAGAAATGCACGGGGAAAACCTTATCGTCATCAGCCACAAGGAAGGCGTCGATGGTCCAGTACTCCTCGGGAACAAAGGCGCGGATCTCCTCCTCGCGGTCAACGATGATGCGGGTCGCCGCCGACTGCACGCGTCCGGCCGAAAGACCGCTCTTGATGTTCTTCCAAAGGAAGGGCGAGAGCTTATAGCCCACGATACGGTCGAGAATGCGGCGCGCCTGCTGGGCGTTGACCAGATTCATATCGATGTTTCTGGGCTCCTTGATCGAAGCCTTGACCACGGTCGGCGTGATCTCGTTGAAGCTGACACGAAGCGTCTTTTCCACCGGAATGCCGAGTGTGGTGGCCAGGTGCCACGCAATGGCCTCTCCCTCACGGTCAGGGTCGGTTGCGAGATAGACCTTCTTGGCCGCCTTTGCCTCCTTACGGATCTCCTTGATCACGTCGCCCTTTCCGCGAATGTTGATATAATGCGGCTCAAAGCCGTTTTCAATGTCTACGCCAAACGAGCTCTTGGGCAGGTCACGCACGTGACCCTTGGAGGCGATGACCTTATAATTCGAGCCAAGATACTTTTTGATGGGAGCAACCTTTGTGGGAGACTCCACGATCACAAGATTTACCATGTTCCAAAA
>CAJGDZ010000059.1 GCA_904502055.1 uncultured Clostridia bacterium
ATGATCGCGTACCTGAAGAGCGGTCGCTTTGAGCTGAACGCATCCTACGGCAATATGATCACCGAGGTGATGGAGCACGCTGAGCTGCTTTCCTACACGAGACCGTCGGTGGCGTTTGCCAACAAGCACGGCTTTGAGGTGCTTTCGGCTACACACAACGACATTCCCGGCTTTTCATACGGCTTGTGCCGTGCTTTGTGTGACAGCGGCGTAAAAATGCTGGTGATGGGCTTCCCAACCTACCACGCGTGGGGCAACGTCAAGCTTCCCGCTCCGTGGCAGCTGGAAAAGGAGATCGGCCACGCGCTTCCCGGCGGGCTGATCTGGGAGTCGGACGACGGCAAAAAGCTTTTGATGTGGGCAACCGAGCAGTATTATGCGACCTACCCGAATCGCGAAAGCATCGACGCCTTCCTGTCGACGCTTTACGAGGGCGATTATCCGTATGACGTGCTTCGTCTTCCGGTGCTGGGCGGCAATCAGGACAACTCTCCGTACACCGAGGGATACTGCGAGTTTATCCGCAGATGGAACGAGGAGTATGCATCGCCGAAGCTGGTGATGTCCACCAATACTAAGTTCTACCGAGAATTTGAAAAATACATTCCCATGCTTAAGACCGTGAGGGGCGACGTACCGGGAACCGACTATCCGCTCGGCTACCTTTCGATGCCCGACACCGCGGCGGAGCAGGGGCGAAACCGCCACGATTTCAAGTCCGCCAAGGCGCTTGCCTTTATGAATGAGCGTCTTACGGGCGAAAAGCCGAGCGCGGATCTTATGGAGAAGATCGAGCGGTCGGTGCTTCGCTACGACGAGCACTGCACGGGCTTCCATTTCCCGGCGGGTCCTTGTGCGGTAGCCTCGCTTCACGAGCGCAAGCTGTATGCATACCAAAGCGCCAGCCGGATCTATGAGATGCAGCAAAAGGCCATGGCTCGAATCGCGGACGGCATTCGAGAAAAGAGCGAGCATCCGCTCCTGGTTGTTTTCAATCCGACGGCGCACGAGATTACGGCGCCCGTAGAGGCAAGCATGCGCGAGCTTGACAACAGCGGTCAGTATCTGCGCCTGACGTCGTATGGAGATCTGAAGATCGCACAGGTGGCCGATCGCTTCCACTATAACCCACAAGGGGCCTTCCTTAAAGGACGCTTCAAGGTGGTGGATGACGAGGGCAGAGAGGTGCCCTTCGGCTTGCATATCGTTGAGGATATTGGCGAGCCGGTGCTTTACGCCGGCCAGAGACTGGGGCTTGGCGGCGGCACCGACCGCTATGGCTTCTTTGAGAATCCCAAGGGCATCAAAATGATCCTTCGGTTTGTCGGTGAAAAAATATCGCCCTTTGGTTACCGCTCCTATTTCTTAGTGCCTTGTCACGAAAAGATCAAGGAGCAGAAGAGCACGCAAAGGGTCATCGAAAACGAATTTTATCGCGTGGAGCTGAAGGACGGCCTTATCGGGATCACCGACAAGACGGACGGCACGGAGCTTGTTTCCAAAGGACAGATTTTCGGTCAGCTTCTCGTTCGCACGCACGATTATAAAGAGAAGGCGTCGGTCGCGTGGAAGTACGTGAGGACCGAGCTCTCGGCAGCGCACTCGCGTATGTATTTCAAGACTAAGATCGTGGGAATGCCGGCGGTTACGATGTGCCTGACACTTTGGAATGGCCTTAGGCGCTTTGACGTGGACTATAAGATCGTTCGCGACGAAACGCCGATGCTCACAACAGCCATTGCGTTCCCGTTTGCGGGGGAGGACTGTTCCTTCAGCTACGATGCTTCCTTGCATATCAAAAAGCCGGCGGAGGATCTGCTTCTGGGGGCCTACCAGGATGTTTGCTGCGCGGTGGGATGGATCAAGCAGTATGAAAGAACGGGCAACCGCTCGGTGATCTGCGCCTCGCGGGAGAGCAGTGTGTATACCTTCTCTAAGTTCCGCGATTTCTACATTTCGACGGCGCACCGTTGCTATCTGGATATCGACAAGGTGATCCACGAGCCGCCGACAGTGGAGGATTTCCGAAAGGGCGGCATCTATTCGGTGATCTCCTGCACCAATTTCGGAACCAATTTCCTTGTTTCCGAGCCGGCTACCTTTACGCTCAGGTATTCGTTTACCACCGAGCGCGGAGATACCGAGCTCTCGCACCTGGAACGCTTTTGTGCGAGCGTCAAGCAGCCGCTGACGTCAATGTTTAAGCATCCCGAGAGGGCGGCGGAGCTCTCCCGAAGCGAGAGTGTAGCAAGGCTTTCGGGTGAGAATATGCAGCTTGTGGATCTTACGGAGGACGCCTTTGTGATCTGGAACAAGGGTGACACAGACGGTGTGGCCGGGGTCACACTTGGCGGTGAGAAATACGAAAAGACGATTGCGGCACACGCGATCGAGACCGTGCATATAAAGCCGTAAGTGATATGCTGTATACGTTGCGGAATGAGAAATTGCAGATCACGGTGAGCGAGATCGGCGCCGAGCTGCAATCCATACAAACTACGGGTGGCAGAGAATATCTGTGGCAGGGCGATCCGACCTACTGGAAGGATCGTGCGTTGAACATTTTTCCCTATGTAGCTATCCCCACTGAGGGGATCTACACCTACAAGGGGAAAGCGTATCCGATGCCCGAGCACGGCTTTGCACCGATCTCACGGTTTTATGCGGTGCGGCAGGAGAGGGACGCGCTGGAGCTTGTGCTCACAGACAGCGCGGAAACGCTCTCGCAGTATCCGTTTCGGTTTTCCTTTGTTGTCGGATACCGACTTTGCGGTGCACGGCTTGAGGTGACCTACCGTGTGCAAAATAAGGGTGAAGAGACTATGTTTTTCGGCATTGGCGGACATCCGGGATTTCGGCTTCCGCTTACCGAGGACACGTGCTTTGAGGACTACTATATGGAGTTTTTCGAGCCTTGCAAGCCATGGCGAGTAGGGTTTACCGAAAGTTTTTTCGTGAATGGAAGCGACACGCCCTTTCCCCTGGAGATGGGCAGAAGGTTGCCTTTGAGGCATGAGCTTTTTGATCACGATGCAGTGATCCTCCGTCATATGGCCAAGGCGGTCACGCTGAAATCGGACAAGACCGATGCTTCGGTGACGGTGGAATACCCGCAGATGAATTATCTGGGCTTTTGGCACACCAATTGTTCGGACGCGCCCTTTGTGTGCATTGAGCCGTGGGCGTCGCTTCCGTCGCGGGACGGCATTGTGGAGGATCTTGCCTGTCAGAGCGATCTTGTCGCTTTACCGGTAGGAGAAACATATACAAATACTTGGTCAATTACGATAGGAGAAAATTATGAAGAGAAGTGAACTGAACCGTTTGATCCTGGAAAACCGTGCGTTTATCGAATCGCAGGGCTTCAAGCTTCCCCCCTTTGCCCATTGGGGCATTGAGGAGTGGAAAAACCTTTCCGAGGAATACAAGGAGATGCGTGACTGTCAGATCGGTTGGGACGTGACCGACTTCGGCAGCGGTGATTTCTATAAGGTCGGACTGTTTCTCTTGACCATCCGCAACGGCTGCTTTGGCAAGTATCCCAAGCCCTACGCCGAGAAGATCATGGTGGTCGAGGAGGAGCAGGTGACCCCGATGCACTTCCATTGGAAGAAGATGGAGGACATCATCAACCGCGGCGGCGGAAATCTCCTGATCAAGGTGTATAACAGCACCAAGGACGAGCAGCTGGACCTCACGGGTGACGTGACCATTTATTCGGACGGTCGCGAGTACACGGTGCCTGCCGGATCGATCGTTTGTCTGAAGCCCGGTCAGAGCATGACCATGCAGCAGGGACTGTATCACAGCTTCTGGGGTGAAAAGGGCAAGGGAAAGGTTATGGTTGGTGAGGTCTCGATGTGCAACGACGATACGAACGATAATCGCTTCTATGAGCCCACGGGCCGCTTCTCGGACATCGAGGAGGACGTGGCGGCGGAATTTCTGCTGGTAAATGAGCTGTAAGTAAGTATGAAGCTGGAATTTTTTACTCCGTCCTACGGTGTGCCTTCAGACAGCTTCGGAGCGGCAACCTTTGGGTTTGTCGGTGCGGAGAATGAGAGGGCGGCCGCCGCGATAGCGCTTCCGTACGATCTTGAGGGGGACGCAGTCTGCGGCACATATGAGGCGTGTTTGGCCGCGATCGATCAGCTTCCCAAAAAGGCGTGGCAGGTTGGCATTGTGCTGTTTGGAAATGCAGGCGGAGAAAATGCGTTTCTTCGCGAGCTTCAAAGCCGTCTGGAGATTCCCTTTGTGGGCGGCGGTGCGGCCATTTGTCCCGAAACGGGAAAAGGCGCGCTTCTGACAGGCGGCGGACAGGCGGCGATCCTTCTTGTGTGTGATGAGAGATACGGGTTTGAGGTGCTTCGTGAGAACATTCATCATGAAATTCTTGGGGAGCATGAGGTCGTATTTTCCGATCCGCGAAGGATTGACAGCATCGACGGAAACGATCCGCGAGTCTGGTTGGCAGAGCAAAAAGCCAAGCTCGGGTTCTCGTCCGATGACTTTGAGCATCTGACCTTGTCGGATCTTCGCGGAAACAATGCGCATCTCTTGCTCGTGGATGGCGAAATTCGCTCGGGACGTGATCTTGAGAGACGAATGCTTCTTCGTTACGTGCCAAGGGACAAGGTGCAAGAGCGTATGCAGGCCTTTTATGGCGATGCAGACGCGGTGATCTTCGGTTGTGCAGGGCTTCGGGGCATTTTGCCTGAAAAACTGCATACGCGCGGGGTAGGACTTTTCCTGTTTGGAGAGGTCTGCTATGCCGATGGGCAAAGCGAATTTGCCAATCTGATGCTCTCGGGGCTCAGAATCAAGTCAAGGTTGTAATCGGGCAGAGTGTCCGAATTATAATAAATAAAAGAAAGGAAAGGTTTTTAGTATGCCGGTTTATGAATCCATTAAGAATGCGGATAATAAAATTGTTATTTCCGCGCAGAACAAGGACTCGGTCGTTTTCGGCTGGGACAAGGTTGCAAGTGCTCTTGCTGCTCTCGTAAAGGGCGGTAAGAAGAACATCGCAATCGACGGTTGGTACGGTATCAACTTCGAGAAGATCGCAAAGGCGGTCGCTGACAAGGTGGAGGGCGCAAAGGTCGTTCTCATTGGTGCAGAGAAGCTTTTCAAGTCTCGTGAGGAGATCATCGCGTACAATCAGCCCTTCGTAACCGATGACCCCGGTTTCGGTAAGGTCAACAAGTTTGGTGTGGTTGAGGACATTATGTGCTCGTGCGCCATCGAGGAGATGAAGAAGGCTCTTGAGAGAAAGGACGGTCAGGTCGTTATTATCTACGGCGTTGGCGCTTCGATCAAGGCTTTCGCTGACCTCATCGATGTCAAGTGCTATGTTGACAACACCCACCAGAAGGTTCAGTGGGATATGTGGACGGGCAAGCTTGCTACGTTCGGCTGCACAGAGCCCATCAAGAACTACCACTGGAAGGAATACAACTATTCCGACTACTACATTCTCAAGCGTCAGAAGGACTATATGTACGAGGCTATGGACTTCTACATTGAGAACTACTTTGAGAACGATCTCGTTCTTGTGCCCAGAAAGGCTTATGACGAGATCATGTCCACTCTTGTAAAGTACCCGATCCACGAGGTTAAGATCTTCAGCCCCGGTCCTTGGGGTGCTTACCGTTACCACGATATGGACTACGGCGTAGAGGGTCTTGCCAACAACGCTTGGAACAAGATTGCAGGTCCCGAGCTTCGTATCCTTATCGACTTCGGTGGCGAGAGAAGCATTTCGATGCCTATGCTCAACGCAATGCAGTACGGCAAGGAGCTTGTTGGTGAGCTGATCGACAAGACCTACCCCGGTCTGTTCCCGCTTGACATCTGGCTTGACGACGGTTGGCATCCGGAGCCTCAGCCCGCTGAGAGAATTTCGATGCCCATGCATATCCACCCCTCCAGCAAGTACGTACAGGATAACTTCGATGAGCCTCTCGGAAGATACGAGACCTACTACATCGCAGAGGCCTATGAGGGTGCTAACACCTGGATGGGCTTCCACGACGATGCAGACATCGAGGAGTGGGAGAGACTTTGCGAAGCCTCCAACAACATCACGCCCATCGAGAACTGGAAGGACTTCATCGCAAACTGGGATAGCAAGGAAGGCGATCTTTACCTCATCCCGCCCGGAACCATGCACGGTCACGGCGGTAACCAGATGGTTCTTGAGATGGATACCAACCCCTCCATCAACGGTACCGAGTACTCCTTCTTCGAGTATGACTTTGCAAGACCTTCTTGGGACGACGATGCCAAGACCATGACCGGTAAGCCCCTTAAGATGCATCTTGAGCACGGCAGAAACATGGAGAAGACCAGACGTGCTTCTTGGGTTAAGGACAACCTTCTTTCCACGCCCAAGGTTATCAAGTGGACCAAGGAATACTTCATTGACCAGTATAAGACCACGCCGGTTATGCCCTACCACGTAGAGCGTATCCACTTCGAGAAGCGCGGTGTTCTTGACACGGAAGGCAAGTTCATGCATATGCTGACGCCCACCGTAGCTACCAAGGTTACCGTTCGTTCTCTTACCAATCCCGAGCTCAAGGCAGAGTGCGACAAGTTCTCCTCGCTCGTGATCCCCGCTTGCTTCGGCGAGTACGAGATTATCAACGAGTGCGGCGGACGCGTTACCTGTGTCATCCAGCACTGGAAGAAGGGCTGATTTCAGACCTTATTATAAAGGGCCGAGGCTTTTGCCTCGGCCCTTTTTCCATACGTAAAAAGGTCGAGCATCGCTCGACCTTTTTATTATTCTCCGGTAATTTCGTTTGAAAAGTGCTCGCCGATGGCGCGGAACATACCAAGAAGTGCTCCGTGTGTCGGCTCGGGGAAGACCTCGAAGGCGGCGTGCGCCTCAAAGTTGATGGCACCGCGATAACCGACGGTGCGGAGCGCCGTCGTCATGCTTACATAATCCACAAGGGATTTATTGCCGCTTCCCATCTGTGTAAAGGGCATGGTATGCAGGTCGGCGTTCTTACCGGTGTCGTGAATGTGAAGCGCCTTTATGCGGCCCCCCAGCGTGAGGATGGTGTTCTTGATGTTTCTCGCAACCAGTGAGGCGTGTCCCACGTCAAAGCAGAAGCCGAAGATCTCCTCGCCTGCCATTTTGTTGAGCGTATCAATATAGTAATTGGTCTCGTTCGGATCCTCGCAGGTGCACTCAAAAATGTTGCCGTTGCGAATGTTCCACATATTCTCAAGGCATATGGTCACGCCATTTTGCTTGGCGGTGTCGATGAGCTGAGAATAGTAATCGATGTTGCGCTTTTGGATCTCGGCAAGCGGATAGCTCATGGTCTCCTGTACGGGATGGACGATGAGGTAGGGGGAGCCGAGGTATTTGGAGATCTCGATGCTGCGCTTGGCCTCGAGAAGGCGGTATCGGTTGCCTTGCTCGTCGCCGTGGCGGTAAGTCGGAGAGGGCGCGTGGGTCTGGCAGACCTCAAGTCCGTAGCGATCCAGCTCCTCCTTTTCCTTGGCGAGATACTTTTCGATGATCTCCTCGGTGCTCATCTCAAAGAAGCGCGGCTCGTATCCGTTTTGCTCGGTAAATTTGTAGATGGAATAATCCAGGCCGTCGATGCGCGCCGCGCGATAAAGCTGATAGTACCTTTCGCGGTCGGCATTTACGGGGTTGAGCTTGGGGTTGATCAGGCTGATCTTAAGCATAGTCGATCCCTCCCTTATTCTGCCGTGATCTCATCGGAGAAGTAGGCACCGATGGCGTGAAAGAGCTTCAGAAGCGCTCCGTGCGTATCCTCGGGGAATACCTCGAAGGCATTGTGCGCCTCAAAGTTGATGGCTCCGCGGTAACCGATGGCGTGAAGCCCGAGAAGCATACTGCGGTAGTCGGTGAGCGGTGTGGCACCGTTGCCCATTTGGGAGTAGGGAAGCGTGTGCAGGTCGGCCATCTTGGAGACGTCGTGAATGTGAAGGGCCTTTATGCGGCTTCCCAGTGCAATCAGTTGATTCTTCATGTATTTGCCGCACAGGGTGGCGTGTCCCACGTCGTAGCAGAAGCCGAAGCACTCCTCACCTGCCATCTGATTGAGTGTGTCGATGTAATCGCAGGCCTCGTAGGCATCTGCGCAGGTACACTCAAAAATATTGCCGTTGCGGCTGATCCACATATTTTCAAGACAGATCGTTACGCCGCACCTCTTGGCGGTTTCGATGAGCGCAGAGTAAAACTCAAGATTTTGCTTGCGAAGCTCATCGGGAGCGAGCGCAAAGGACTCGGTGATAGGGTGCACGATCACGTATTTCGATCCGAGATAAGCCGTTAGCTCAATGCTTTTCTTGGCTTCGGTCAGACGGAGCTTATTTCCTTCCTCGTCCCCGTAGCGCCAGGTGGGGAAGGGCGCGTGGGTCTGGCAGACCTCAAGACCGTAGCGATCCAGCTCTTCCTTTTCTTTTGCCAGATGCTTTTCGATGATCTCGTCGGTGCTCATGGCAAAGAAATTGGGAGCATAGCCGTTCTTTTCGGTAAACTTGTTGATGGAATAGTCCAATCCGTCAATACCGGCTTCTTTATACATTTGGAAATATTTTTCCCGATCCGAGTCGATTTTGTTGATCTTTGCATTGAGTAGGCTGATTTTAAGCATAACTCGCCTTTCTTTTTATTTTAAGAAGTAGAAATACAAAATGGTAAGTACGATCTGAATGGCAAGAATGACCGGGATACCGATCATAAATTTTTTGTGTTGCGTCTTGTGGCGAATGATCTGCATGGTAATATACATCGGCAACGAGCCTCCGAGTGCCGAGAACAGCAGAAGCGTTGCCTCGGGTACACGGTGACGGGGCATACATTTAGCTGCAATCTTATCGTAAACGGTGAGGATCACCGAAATCGCGGCGATTGCAAGAAAGGCATACCATACGATTTTTTCCATAGTCCTTGTCCCTTCAGTTCTTGGGGAAGCTATCCTTCAGACCCACGATGCGGTTGAAGGTGTTCTCGTTCTTGGAATCCTTGCAGAAGTAACCCACGCGGACAAACTGAAACTTGTCACCCGGCTTTGCTTCGTCAAGGCAGGGCTCAACCATAGCTCCCTCTACCTTAGTGAGCGAATCCCCGTTTAAGAAGTCAAGATAGGTCTTGCCCTCGGGGACGTCAGCGGTGTTCTCAATGGTGAACAGACGGTCGTAAAGCATCAGCGTTACGGGCTTTGCGTACTTGGCAGACAGCCAATGAACGGTGCCCTTGATCTTACGGCCGTCCAGAGGCATACCGCTACCGGTCTCAAGGTCGGCGGTGGCGTGGATGCACTTGACGGAGCCGTCCTCGTTCTTCTCGATGCCGGCATATTTGATGATATAGCCGCCCATCAGACGAACCTCGCCGTCGGGCTTCAGACGGAAGAACTTGGGAGGCGGAACCTCGGCAAAGTCATCGGCGTCGATGTAGATCTCCCGTGTCATCGGGACCTCACGCGTGCCAAGCTCCGGCTTCTGCGGATGGTTGGGCAGTGTGATGGTTTCTTCCTTATCCTCGGGATAGTTATCGATGATGACCTTGATGGGGGAGAAAATGCCGATACGGCGCGGCGCATTCTCGTTCAGATCGTCGCGCACGCAGGCCTCCAGCTGACGGATGTCAACGGTGTGGTCGGTGTTGGTCACGCCCGCTTCACGGACAAAGGTAAAGAGTGCCTCGGGCGTATAGCCGCGGCGGCGCAGGCCCTTAAGCGTAGGAAGACGGGGGTCATCCCAGCCGTC
>CAJGDZ010000060.1 GCA_904502055.1 uncultured Clostridia bacterium
CAAAATGACTCGGATAACGGACAACACGTTGTTTTCGCGTTATCGTTCGGGCTCCGTAATATCCAAACCCATTTTGCCCTGTGCAAAGGTTTCGTCCACCTTTTTAAAGGTGGCGGGGTTTGGGGCAGAGCCCCTCGTCCCTCCCCCCGACAAACTTCAATTCATCTAAATCCAAAACGGAGAAAATTATGACCTATCAGCTTGTAGCGACCTGCCTGTTTGGGCTTGAAAAATTACTGGGCGAGGAGCTTGACGCGCTGGGTGTCAAGCGCACGCTCACGATGGACGGCCGCGTCTTTTTTGAGGGCACGGCGGCGGACGTTACGCGCGCCAACATCGGTCTTCGCACCGCCGAGCGCGTGTATATTCTGCTTGGCAGCTTTGAGGCACCCACCTTTGCCGCGCTGTTTGACGGCACACGGGCACTTCCGTGGGAGGAGTTTGTCGGAAAGTACGATGCCTTTCCCGTTAAGGGACACGCCATCAAAAGCCGCCTGACCTCCATTCCCGACTGCCAGAGCATTGTCAAAAAGGCGGTGGTCGAGCGCCTTTCGGCAAGCTACGGGGCCAAGTGGTTTTCGGAGAACAGCGGCACCAAATACCAGATCGAATTTTTCATTTTCAAGGATGTCGCGTACCTGATGATCGACACAAGCGGAACGGCACTCCACAAGCGCGGCTACCGCCCCGAATCGGGCATAGCGCCCATTCGCGAAACGCTGGCCGCCGCCATTGCGCTGACCGCCCGTCCGCGCGAGGACACGCTTTTCTGGGACCCCTTCTGCGGCTCGGGCACGCTTGTTATTGAGGCGGCGATGATCGCTACGGGACGCGCCCCGGGACTTACGCGAAGCTTTGTGGGCGAATCCTTTGCCTGCCTCCCCAAGCCCCTTTGGACGGCGGCGCGCGAGGAGGCCGAAAGCAAGATCCTGCACGATTCGAAATTCGAGGCCTTCGCCTCGGACATCGACGAGGATATGCTTGACCTTGTGTACGAAAACGCCACCCGTGCCGGCGTGGAAGAGCACCTGAACATCTTTGCCGCCGACGCGCGCGAAATAAAAAAGCCCGACCGCCGCGGCACACTCATATGCAACCCGCCCTACGGCGAGCGGCTGATGACGCGGGAGGAGACCGAGGCGCTTTACGCCGCCATCGGCAAAAGCTTCGCCGCCTTCAGCCCCTGGCAGATGTATATCATCACCTCGTGCGACAGCTTTGAGCGCCTGTTCCGCCGACGCGCGGACAAGACCAAACGCCTTTATAACGGCATGATCCCCTGCACGCTTTACGAATATTTCAGACCTCGATAACCACACAAAAAGCCGAGTCAACCGACTCGGCTTTTTGTTTTTCTGTTTTAGTCCTTCTTGAGCGAATCGCGGATCTCGCGGAGAAGCTCAGCCTGGGCCTTAACGTCGGCAAGGAAGGCGTCCTCTCTTGCCTTCTGTGCCTCAGCGGCGACCTTGGCGGCCTCGGCAGCCTCGGCGGCCTTCTTTTCGTCAGCGGCCTTCTTGGCAGCCTCCTCCTCGGCCTTCTTGGCAAGCTCCTTGGCGTTGAGTGCGCGCTCGGTATTGCGGATCACGCGAACGACCACGAAAACGCTGAACGCAATGATCAGGAAATCAACGATAGCCTGAAGCCAAAGACCGTACTGCACCGAGATCTTCGAGGTGACCACGGCACCGGCCGCGTCCAGCACCTCCTCGCGAACCACCCATTCCCACTCGTCGATGCTGACACCGCTGGTGGCGTAGGTGATCAGGGGCGTGATGATGTACTTGACCAGTCCGTTGACAATGGCGTTGAACGCGCTTGCCACAACGACGGCAACCGCCATATCCAGCACGTTGCCCTTGGTGATGAACTTCTTGAAGTCCGACCAGAAGCTCTCGTTCTGCTTCTTCATCTTCTTTGCCGCTTTTTCCATTTTCTGCTTCATTTTCTTTTCCTCCGATATTTCATTTATTTGATTTCCTTATTTCTCAGCCCTTCGGCATATCGAACCGCTTCCATCGCGTCCTTCGCGTATACGTCCGCGCCGATCTCGTCGGCCACCGCCCTTGTAAGCACCGCACCGCCGACCATGACCTTGCAGTCGGGCGCTTCGGCGTGCAGCTGCTCGGTCGCCTCGCGCATCGCAGGCACCGTGGTGGTCATCAGCGCCGACAGGCATACCAGCGCCGCCCCCGTCTCTCTCGCCGCCGCGACAATGCGCTCTGCGGGCACGTCCTTGCCGAGATCGGTCACCGCAAAGCCGTAATTTTCCATCAGAAGCTTTACAATATTCTTTCCGATGTCGTGAACGTCACCCTTGACGGTGGCAAGCACCACCGCCATCTCGCCCGCACCCGCGCTCTTGGGCGGAAGCGCCTCCTTGACCGCCTGCGACGCGTTTCCCGCCGCCTCGGCCGCAAGAAGAAGCTGGGGCAAATACAGTCTTCCCTTTTCAAATTCGGCGCCCACACGCTCCAACGCCGGAACGATCTGCGATTGGATGAGCGTCAGCGGATCGGCGGTCGCCAGCGCCGCCCTTGCCAGCTCATACGCACGCGCCGAAAGCCCCTTTTCGATGGCACTCGCAAGAGTAAGCTCCGCCGCCTGCGGCTTTTGCTCCCCCGTCTGCGAGCCGGCAAACGCAATGTAGTCTGCAAAGCCCTTGTCCAGCCCCATCAGCGCACGGTAGCTATGATACGCGCCCATCATTTCGGGCGAATACGGATTCATAATGGCCGCCGAAAGTCCGCGCTCCATCGCCATCGTAAAGAAGGCCGAGCCGATCAGCGGACGCGCGGGCAGCCCGAAGGAAATATTGGAGACACCGAGAATGGTGTAACAGCCAAGCTCCGTCCGAATGCGCGAGAGCGCCTCCAGCGTCACCGCCGCCGCACGCGGCTCTGTGCTTGCCGCCATGGTCAGCGTGTCAAATACAATGTCTTTTTTGTCAATGCCGTAGCCCTCGGCCACAGAGAGGATCTCGCGCGCAATCGCCACACGCCCCTCGGCATCCTCGGGGATCCCGTTTTCATCTAAGGTAAGCGCCACCACGACGCCGCCGTATTTCTTCACCAGCGGAAAGACCGCCTCCATGCTCTCGCGCTTGCCGCTTACCGAGTTGACCATCGGCTTGCCGTTGTAGCGGCGCATCGCCGCCGCCAGGGCATCGGATGACGCGGAATCCAGCTGAAGCGGAAGATCGCTCACCGCCTGGATCTCACACACCGCACGCACAAGCATTTTGCTCTCGTCAATATCGGGAAGACCCACATTCACGTCAAGCACCGCCGCGCCGCGATCCGCCTGCCGCACCGCCTCGTCCAAAAGATAATTCATATCCCCCGCACGGAGAGCCTCCTTCAGCTTGGGCTTGCCGGTGGGATTGATGCGCTCGCCAACAAGAAGCGGCGCCGCACCGAATTGCACCGCGTGGGTATACGAGCTGACGCAGGTGAGATTTTTCGGTTCGATCGGCATCGGGTGCTTGCCCTCAAGCGCCGCCACAAGCGCGCGAACGTGCTCGGGCGTGGTTCCGCAGCAACCGCCGACCATTCGCACACCCTCGTTCACCGCCTCGGCAACCTCACGCGCAAACTCCTCGGGCGAAATATCGTACTCGGTCTTCCCCTCTCTGAGGATCGGAAGTCCGGCGTTGGGCTTGAAGATCACGGGTACCGACGCCACGCGCAGCATACGGCGCACGATCCGGCGAAGCTGCTTCGGTCCGAGCGAGCAATTCACGCCGATCGCATCGGCGCCCATGCCCTCAAGCAGCGCGACCATCGCCTCGGGCGACGCACCGCTCAGTAGCTTGCCATCCTCACCAAAGGCGCAGGTGACCAGCACCGGCAGCTCGCTGTTTTCCTTGACCGCCAAAAGCGCGGCCTTGGTCTCATAGCTGTCGCTCATGGTCTCGATCACCGCAAAGTCCGCGCCTGCCCTTGCGCCAATCCGTACCGTCTTTGCAAAAATTTCAACCGCATCCTCAAAATCAAGGTCCCCAAGCGGTCGGAGCAGCTTTCCCGTAGGGCCGATATCCAGTGCCACAAAGCGCCCCTTGAGCCCCTCCGTTGCCCGTCTGGCATTGGCAACACCCGCCTCAATGACACGCGCCAGCTCGTCCTCGCCGTAGTGCAAGGCGTTCGCGCCAAAGGTGTTGGCATACACCGCACGGCTTCCCGCGTCAAGATAGGCGCGGTGGATCGCACATATTTCATCGGGATGTGTAAGGTTGAGGAGCTCGGGTCGGTTGCCCGACAAAAGACCTCGCTCGGCCAGCATGCTTCCCATGCCACCGTCAAGGATCAAGAGGTTGTCCCGTATAAAATCAAGAAATTTCATAAAAATCTCCGTGTTTGGTATTGTTTTTATTATACTCTTTTTCTCGCTTTTTGACAAGACAAATTTATGTTTTTTGTAAAATGATTTTTGAATTCCTTGCAAAAGAGAAAAAAATGTGCTACAATAAGATGAATATATATCCCCTTTGGAGGTTTTCGTTCTATGAAAGTTGTAATCAAGGTTGGAACGTCCACGCTGGCGCACGCCACGGGACGCTTGAATATCAAGCGCATCGAGCTTCTTTGCAAGATCCTTTCGGATCTCAAGAACGCGGGACACGAGGTCATTCTGGTCTCGTCGGGCGCGATCGGTATGGGTGTAGGCAAGCTGGGGCTTACCGCGCGCCCGTCGGACACCGCAGGCAAGCAGGCGGCGGCCGCCGTCGGCCAGTGCGAGCTGATGTATACCTATGACAAGCTGTTTGCCGAATACAACCACACCGTGGCACAGATCCTGCTCACCGCCGAGGATCTTAGGCAGGAAAAGCGCCACCTCAACTTTGAAAACACCATGAAGAAACTTTTGGAGATGCAGGTGCTCCCCATCATCAACGAAAACGACACCGTCGCCACCGAGGAGATCGAGATCGGCGACAACGACACGTTGGCCGCCATCGTGGCGGTAAGCGTTGAGGCGGATCTTCTGATCCTTCTGTCGGACATCGACGGCCTTTACACCGCCGACCCGCACAAGGATCCGAACGCACGCCTGATCTCGCGCGTGGACACCATCGACGAGAGCATTCTTGCTCTTGGCGGCGGCAAGGGCTCCTCGCTCGGCACGGGCGGTATGCAGACCAAGCTCCGCGCCGCGCAGATCACCACCGAGGCGGGCTGTGATATGATCATTGCCAACGGCGCCGTCCCCGAGCACCTTTACGAAATTTTTGACGGAAAAGACATCGGCACACGCTTTGTGGCCGCAAAATGAAAGGATCCCCATGAAAAGTACGTTATCCATTCTGAAGGCCGCCAAGGCGGCTTCCTCCCATATTACCGCGGCCTCGCCCGCGACACTTGACACCGCGCTGACCGCCGCCGCCATTGAGCTTGAGCGCAGCGCGGCGGACATCCTTAGAGCCAACGCCGAGGATCTGAAGGCGGCCGAGGGCAAGATCTCGCCCGTTATGCTCGACCGTCTGCGCCTGACAAAGGAGCGCATTGCCGATATGGCCGAGGGCATCCGCGGCGTGGTGGCACTCCCCTCTCCGCTGGGTGTTGCCCTTGAAAAAACCGTTCGCCCGAACGGCCTCACCGTGGAAAAGCGGTCGGTCAGCATGGGCGTGATCGGCATCATCTACGAAAGCCGCCCCAACGTCACCTCGGACGCGGCAGCACTGGCGCTCAAGGCCGGAAGCGCCTGCGTTCTTCGCGGCGGCAAGGAGGCCTTTCGCTCCTCGATGGCCATTGTGGATGCCTTTCGGCGCGGCATCAAGATGGCGGGACTCCCCGTCAGTGCCATCAATCTTGTGGAGGACACCTCGCGCGACAGCGCGGTGGAGATGATGAAGGCTGACGGCTATATTGACCTTCTCATTCCGCGCGGCGGCGCGGGTCTCATCCGCAGTGTCATCGAAAACGCCACCGTCCCTTGCATCCGCACGGGCACCGGCATCTGCCACATTTACGTGGACAAGAGCGCCGACCTTGATATGGCACTGGATATCATCGAAAATGCCAAGACCAGCCGCCCCTCCGTCTGCAACGCCGAGGAGGTCCTGCTCTGCCATAAGGACATCGCGGCGGAATTTCTGCCCCGCCTTTACGACCGCCTGGTCACCGAGCGCGAGGTGGCGGGCAAAACGCCGGTCGAATTCCGCACTGACGAGCGCGCCTTTGCCATCATCGGCGGCACCAAGGCAGGCAAAAACGATTTTGACACCGAATTTCTCGATTACATTCTGGCCGTCGGCATCGTGGACAGCACCAAGGATGCCGTGCTTCACATTCTGCGCCACTCCACCGGACACAGCGAGGCCATTCTCACCGCAAGCGAACGCGACGCCAATTACTTCACAAGGACGGTAGACAGCGCGGCGGTGTACGTAAACGCCTCCACGCGCTTTACCGACGGCGGTGAGTTCGGCTTTGGCTGTGAGATGGGCATCTCCACGCAAAAGCTTCACGCAAGAGGCCCGATGGGACTTCCCGAGCTTACTACCTATAAATATATTATTACCGGAAACGGACAGATTCGCTGAAAGGAACCAATACATATGAGCAAAATTGGATTTATCGGAACAGGAAATATGGGCGGTGCGCTGGCGCGTGCGGTCGGAAAGAGCGGACACGAGATCTATCTTTCGGATTTCCTGAAGGACAAGGCCGTAGCACTGGCACTTGAGATCGGCGCATGCGCGCACGCCTCGGATAACGCCGAGATCGTCCGTGAATGCGACGTGATCTTTGTGGGCGTCAAGCCGCAGATGCTTGCCGCGCTTGCCGATGAGATCCGTGGGGAGCTTTCGGCACGCGAGACACATCTCTGCCTTGTCAGTATGGCGGCAGGCGTAACGCTTGCTCGTCTGGGCGAGCTTTTCGGAAGCGCGCTCCCCATCGTCCGCATTATGCCAAACACCCCCGCCGCCGTGGGCGCGGGTATGATCCTTCTTACCGCAAGCGAGCAGGTGAGCGACAGCGATAAGGCGCTCCTTGAGACGGCGCTTTCCTTCGCCGGAACGCTTGACACCATCCCCGAGCACCTGATCGACGCGGCCAGCGCCGTTTCGGGCTGCGGCCCTGCCTTTGTCTGCCTGTTCATCGAGGCACTTGCCGACGGCGGTGTGCGCTGCGGTCTGCCGCGCGACAAGGCACTCGCCTACGCCATCGAGACCGTAAAGGGCACCGCGGCCCTGCTCACCGAGAGCGGCAAGCACCCCGGCCGTGTCAAGGACGAGGTCTGCTCCCCCGCCGGAAGCACCATCGAGGGCGTTACTGCCCTTGAGGACGGCGGATTCCGTGCCCTCGCCATCGAGGCCGTCACCGCCGCCTACGCACGCACAAAGGAGCTTGGAAAATAATTAAATTGAAGTTTTGCGAGGAGAAACGTGGGGCTCTGCCCCAAACCCCGCCACCTTTAAAAAGGTGGACGAAACTTTTGCAGCATGGGTCTGCACAAACTACACGTCATTTTGAGCCGTGAGTCACGATACGGAAAAGAGAGCGAGCTCTCTTTTCCGTATCGAGGCTCGCGGCGTAAATGTTCTTCACGCTTTAGCGTGAAGAACCAAAATGACTCGAAAAACCTTTCTCAATATTGCTTTTGCAGACTTTATTGTGAGAAAAAGTTTCTTTTCCTCAAAAGTTTTTGGGGGTCGTAGGGGGCTTTTTTCAAAAAGCCCCCTACACGTCTCCCCTTCCCGATAAATCAAAATTTGTACTCAAACTAAAGGAACCGTTATGAAAAAGATCCTTCATTTTATAGATACACGGCCCTATAAGACCGTACTCCTTTTTGCCGCGCTTGCCAACGCCATCATCTGGTGTCTGCACGCGCGCTCACTTTTGGGCGGCATTTGGGGAATGATCTGCCACCCCATCAGCGCGCTGTATAACGCGCTGATCCTTGTGGCATTTTACGGCATCTCCCTGTTCTTCCGCCGCCGCGTGTTTGCACTTTCGCTGGTAAGCGTGGCGTGGCTGGGCCTTGGCGTCACCGACTGCGTGCTTTTGGGCATGCGTGTCACGCCGCTCCAGGCCATTGACTTTTACATCATTCGCACGGGCATTGCCATCGTAGGCGTTTATATGAGCCCGTTTGAGGTGGTTTTGTCGGCGCTTGCCATTCTTCTTGGCCTTGCGCTCCTGGTTCTGCTTTTTGTCAAGGCTCCCCGCTCGACCGCACGCCTGCCCGTAACGCAGGTGCTGGTCGCCGCCGTCTGCCTGCTCCTTGTACTGCTGCTTTTCAGTCTGGCCTTTATCGGACTTGCCGACGCAAATCCCGACAACTTTGACGACCCCTGCGATGGCTACGACGTCTACGGCTTTCCCTACTGCTTCCTTCGCAGCGTGTTTGACCGCGGCATCGACCGCCCCGAGGACTACTCAAAGGAGCGTGTAAACGCCCTTCTCTCCGAGTTGGCCACGCGCGAGGACGTCATCCCCGAAGCCACACCCAACGTCATTTTTATTCAGCTGGAATCCTTCTTTGACGTGGCACGCCTTAAGAACGTCACCTATTCCGAGGACCCGATTCCCACCTTCCACGCGCTTGCCGCCGAAGGACTTTCGGGTATGCTCCGCGTCCCCGGCATCGGCTCGGGCACGGTAAACACCGAGTTTGAGGTGCTCACCGGCCTTCCGCTTGACCTTTTTGGCACGGGCGAGTACCCTTATGAGAGCATTCTGCGTGAAAAAAGCTGTGAGACCGTCGCCCACGATCTTTTGGCACTCGGCTACGGCACCCACGCCTTTCACAATCACACCGCCGCCTTTTACGACCGTTACCGCGTGTACGACGGGCTCGGCTTTGACGATTTCACCGGTGCGGAATATATGAAGGGCCTCACTTACAACGCCCTTGGCTGGGAAAAGGATGAGATCCTCACTTCCTATATATTAAAGGCGCTGGACTCCACCGATTCGCCCGATTTTGTTTTTGCCGTCACCGTGGAGGGACACGGCGGCTATCCCGAGCTTCCCGTGGCGGGCAATGACATCCGCGCCTACGGCATCCGGGACGAGGCGCTTACCAACGCCTACGAGTATTACGCCGCCACACTCCGTGAGACCGATCGTTTTCTTTCCGAGCTCACCTTGGCGCTGAAGGCGCGCGACGAGCAAACGCTCCTTGTGCTGTACGGCGATCATCTGCCCACCCTTGATCTCACCGAGGAGGATTTTGCCACGGGTGACCTGCTCACCACCGACTATGTCATCTGGAGCACCGCGGATCTGCCCGAGAATGCCGAAAAAACAAAGGATCTGCCCGCCTACGCGCTCTTCCCCTACACCTTTTCGCTTCTGGGCATTGAAAACGGCCTGATCCCGCGCGTTTGGAACCGGTTTTCCGAGGACCAAAACCACTTTGAGATGCTCAAGCTCCTGGGCTACGATACGCTGTACGGCGATGCCGTTGCCTACGGTACGCCCTTCCCCTTTGCACGCCGAGCCATGCGCCTTGGCATTGACACCATCGCCGTCACCTCGGCATCCGTCGCCTCGGAAAACGAATTTTTTGTCACGGGCGAGCACTTTACCGAAAGCAGCACCGTGTTTGTAAACGGCAAACGCGCCGACACCGTTTTTCTCTCCGAGGACACCCTTTACGTAGAGAACAAAACACTGCAAGAGGGCGACGAGATCACGGTCGTTCAGATCAGCACCGACCTGCGCCGCCTCTCCGAAACCTCCCCCTTGCTCATCACCGAAAACCATCTGAAAAATTGAAGTTTATCAGGGGGACGAGG
>CAJGDZ010000061.1 GCA_904502055.1 uncultured Clostridia bacterium
CTGGATCCTTGCCCGTTGCGAAGGAAAGGTTGAGGCAAACCTCACGCCCATCGGCTATACGCCCAAGGCTGAGGACATCAACATTGAGGGTCTTGAGGACATCTCGCTTGACACCATCAAGGAGCTTCTCAGCGTTGACGTTGACTCCTGGCTTGAGGACGTTGCCAACATCAAGGAGTTCTACGCTCAGGTTGGCGACAGAGTTCCCGAAACCCTTTACGACGAGCTTGCCGCTCTTGAGGCAAGACTTAACGCCGCAAAGTAAGTTAAAAATAAAAGGCAGAGATTCTTCTCTGCCTTTTTCCTTGCATAAGAAAAGCGCCGAAGATCCCTTCGGCGCTTTATTTTGTTAGCTCAAGTAAATAACGATGGTATCACCGGCGGAAATGTCGGTATAACCGTCAAGGTTGGCGTCCATCGGCTCTGCCATGGAAGCGTCCTTGGGGGCCTTAGCCAGGCTCCAGATCCAAAGGTGACCGGTGGAGGCGGCAAGATCGCCTACCGTGGCAAGCTTTCCGTTGGCATCGTAGGTAAGCTCGACCTCATACTCAAAGCCCATGAACTCCTCAAGAATGGCAAGAGGCGTGGTGGTCGCACCGATGTAATCGTAGCCCGTGTTCTCATCACTTGCATATTTTACCTCGCCATCGATGGAGTCCTTAACGATGATGTTGACGTTAAGCGGCTCACGCGGCACGTTGTTCTCTGCGCCCGTGGTCGTCTCGTCATCCTTGGGACCGCCGCAAGCAACAAATGCCATACCTACCATCAAAAGAGCAAGAACCATACATAAAATCTTTACAGCCTTCATATTTCCCTCCTGAAGTTATAAATTTCTTTTCTTTATTATACTACACTCGCCTGTCTTTGTCAAGAAATTTATAGATTTTGGCAGGCGTTTTTGTTATATCGTTGCCGTCAGGTGACGCGCCACGTGACAACAGATGTTCACCGCTACGGGAAGCCCCGCGATATGCGTCGGGTAATGCTCGATCTTTACGGCAAGCGCGGTGGTATCACCGCCAAAGCCCTGCGGACCGATGCCAAGAGTATTGATCTTTTCGAGAAGCTCCGCCTCCAGATCTCGGTAGCTTGGATCGGGATTCACGTCATCCAGATCTCTTGCCAATGCCTTTTTGGAGAGCACGGCAGCATAATCAAAGCTACCGCCCATACCGATACCGACCACAATGGGCGGACACGGATTGGAGCCGGCTTTTTTTACGGTCTCCAGGACAAAAGAAACAATATCCTCCCTGGTTGCCGACGGTGTAAACATCTTGATGGCGCTCATATTCTCGCTGCCAAAGCCCTTGGGAAGCGCAGTCAGCTTCAGCTTATCTCCCTCGCAATAGCGAATGTACGTGATCGCCGGTGTGTTGTCGCCCGTGTTGGTGCGGTCGAAAAAGGGATCGCGCACCACCGAGCAACGAAGCTTGCCTTCAAGGTACGCCTCACGCACGCCGTCATCAATGGCCTCGTTCAGCGTTTTCCCCGTCAGGTGGATATCCTTTCCGACCTCGGCAAACACAATAGCCATTCCCGTGTCCTGACATACGGGAACGTCCAGGCGCTCGGCAACGGCAATGTTGTCCTCAAGTACACCGAGCACCGAGGCGGCAAGCGCATGGCTCTCCTTTTGCTTGGCCGCGGCGAGTGAGGTTCCTACGCACGGGGGCAAAATGTGATTGGCTTTGATAAAAAGCTCCTTTACCGTTTGCGCCACATCCGATGACGCAAGAACTCTTACATTGTCCATTCTATATTTACAAATCCTTTTTTTGATAATGTTCTAAGTTGTTCCACACGCGCCTTCTGATATCTTTGCAGACGGCGCTCGTGTATCCGTTTTCCATACGTCACAAAGGGCTTGGCGATCCGTTTGCAAAAACCACGCCAAAGCCGAATAAGGGGTTTTACCAAGCGCGCGATCAGGAAAAGAATCAAGCGCGCAATTTTGTCCGAAGCAAGCATCGAAAAACGGCCACACGGCTTTTCTATGCCGATTCGGTACAGAAAAAAACCTAAAAAGAGGGCCAGCACGGAAAAAGCGCGAATTCTCCCCTCGTTGTAGTAGAACAGGAGAACCATAAGCACCAACCCGACAGCCAGACAAAAAATCACGTCCTGTAGCATCTGCAAAACCGTTTTCACCTTGCGGGAACCGTATTTCCTCTTAAACAGCCTTGCCAAAATACGGCACAAAAAGCAGATTACATCGCGTCCGAATGCGAGAAAAAAACCGCACGCAAACGAAAGAACAAGCAGGCGAAAAAGAACAAGCGGCTCGGTTTTCATTTGACAAACCGAGACCAGAAGCTACGTTTTTCCTCGCTCGCGCCATCCGAATAATAAACGCCGTCTATTCGTCCCTCAAGTGAAACGATTCCACGCTCCACGTCCAAGACCTTCACACGAAGATCGCTTCCCTCGATCGTCATATCTCCAAGCGTTGTCAGCAAATGAACCTCCGTTTCGTCAAAGCCGATCACATCCTTCACACCGTCAACGGTCATTTGCTTTCGATTGGTTACGCGGATCTCGTACATATTCTTATCCCGCAAGCCTTGTGCCTCGTTCATAAGCCCCTCCAAATATCAGAATACTACAATTTATGAAGGGGGGGCGGCGGATATGCCTATTGTTCGTCGATCACCTCGTAAAGGGTGTCTGCGTCATTCTTTCCAACCTGCTCACGCACGTCCTTTACGCGAACGCGAAGCGAGCGCCCACCGAAGGATACCTCGATCTCATCTCCAACCTTTACCTGATATGAGGCCTTGACCGTGCGGCCGTTCACGGCAATTCTTGCCGCATCACAAGCATCGTTTGCCACCGTTCTTCGCTTGATGATTCGCGAAACCTTTAAATATTTATCCAGTCTCATTTTCTCTCCAATAGAATCAGGCAGACAAAGCGTTTCGCTCTACCTGCCCGATTCTAATCATTCTTTACCGATTACTTAATGGAATCCTTAAGGCCCTTACCGGCTACAAAAGCGGGGGTCTTGGAAGCGGCAATCTTGATAGCCTCGCCGGTCTTGGGGTTACGGCCAACTCTCTCGCCACGGGTCTTAACCTCGAAAGTACCGAAACCGATGAGCTGAACCTTCTCGCCCTTCTTAAGAGCGTCTGCTACAACGGTGGTGAAGGCGTTAAGAGCTGCCTCTGCGTCCTTCTTCTTGAGATTTGCGGAAGCTGCGATTGCTTCAACGAGCTGTGTCTTGTTCATAATCATGCACCTTTCTTTTTTTCGCACCGCAAGCGGTACTTTTTTCTTATTATATCATCTTTTTTTTGAAAAATCAAGGGGTTTTTTTGCATTTTTACCAATTTTTTATGAAAAATCTTCTATTTTTTCTTTATTTTACCCCAAATAGCGTCCAATTCCTCCAAAGAGCAATCTGCAATTTCCTTTTTTTGTGCAAGAACCTCATCCTCCACCTTATGAAAACGGTCAATGAATTTGTCCGTTGCCTGCTTCAAAGCGTTTTCGGCGTCCACGTTCAGCTTTCGGCAAAGGCTGGTGATGCTGAGAAGAAGGTCACCTATTTCCTCGGTAATATCCTCCTGCTTACCCGTTTCCATTGCCTCAGACACCTCAACCAGCTCCTCGGAGATTTTGTCCATCACGCTCTGTGCATCCGGAAAATCAAAGCAAGACGCCTTCTTTCCCACCTTGGATGCGCGCATCAGCGCGGGAAGCATGGGCGGAATGGCCGTCAGCTTATCCGTTACGGTCTTTCGGCTCTTTTCGTCGCTCTTGATGGCCTCCCAGTTTTTTAAGACCTCCGAGGAATTTTCCACGTTCACATCCGCAAACACGTGAGGATGACGGTGGATGAGCTTCCTACAGATCTCTGTGGTCACGTCATCCATATAAAACTGCTTATCGTCCTCGGCAATCTGCGTATGAAAGACCACCTGAAGCATTACGTCGCCCAGCTCCTCGCGCATAAGCGTCGGATTCTCCGTATCAATTGCCTCGATAACCTCGTATGTCTCCTCGATAAAATCGTTTCGTATGCTGGCGTGCGTTTGCTCACGGTCCCACGGACACCCGCCCTCACCGCGAAGGATGCGCACGACCGTCATAAGATCGTTAAAATCATATTTCTGCTTCAACAGAAGCTCCTTGATTGTATCCTCTCTGTTCATTCTTTATATCCTTTCTTTTTATACATCCCAATTTCATTAGAAGCGTTAACATTTTTTCTCCGCCCGGAAGCATCCTGACCTCGCAAGAGCCATATACGCCCATCTTCCCTCCCACCAAGAAATAAAGAAGTGCCGCGAGAAGTACAGACAACAAAAATCCGAGTGTCGGAAGATTCATTCTGTCACAAAGCAAACGCCAAATCCAAAAAGCAATCCCAACCGACAAAAAAGAAGAAAGCATAGACGGAACCGAAAGCTTTATTAGATTATATTTCACGTTGGTATATCGATCTATAAAATATAAATTCATTCCCACGGTCACCGTGTTACACACAAGCGTACTAATGGCCACGCCATATATTCCTACCGAAGGAACCCCCATCAAAATATATGCCGTAAGAACCTTGACGGCAACGCCGACAAGCATCGAAAAAATCGGGAGCATTGCCTTACGGTATGCCTGCAAAATAGCATTTGTGACCCCCATAAGACAGGAGGAGCAAACCGAAAATGCAAGTACACTCAGCATCGGGGCGGCAATCGCTATGGAAGAGTCTTCCCCCGCAAACAAAATCGACAAAATCGGTCTCGCGAAGAGCGCCATTCCCACGGAGCACGGCAAAGACAAGAACAAGCACATCCTTAAGGATGTTTCTACCAGCTCTGTGCATTGTCTTTCTTGCCCCGCTTCTGCCGCCTCGGTCAAGGTTGGAACAAGTGAGAGAGAAATTCCCGCCACCAGTGAGGACGGAAGATTATAGAGAGGCACCGCCAACGTGCTATAGCTTCCGTACATTGACGCAAGGACTGTACCTTCGTATCCGATACGTCCCAAGCGTCGAAATATCATACTCATATCCACTACGCGTGTGAGTCCGGAAAGTGAGGTGCTGAGAGTTACCGGAATGGCCAAAAGCATCAGGCGGTGCAAAATGTGCCGTGTGGGATCGGTTTCGGTCAATCGCAAGGTATCGGGACAAGCAAAGTCGACAACGGGTCTGCTAACAAGCAAATAAACCGTTGACAAAAGGCTTCCGACCGTAATGCCAAGTGCCGCATAAGCAGCGCAGAGTCGAGGGCTATGCCCCGCCCTTGCGGCAAGAGCCGCAAAAAGCAGACCAAGCACCAGCTTACCAAGCGCTTCGATGACCTGGGAGATCGCCGTTGGCTTCATATTCTGGTAGCCTTGAAAAAGCCCGCGCATCGCACCCGATATACACACAAGGAGGACGGTCGGAGAAATCGCAAGAATGGACATCGTTGCCTTTGGAGTTTCCAAGAACGCAGAGAATGCTCGGGCACCAAGCCCCATTACCAGCGATCCGATCACACCGACCACAGCAAAAAGTGCAAAGGAGACCCTGTGTATTTTATCCACGTTTCTTCCTTTTCCTACTGCCAGGCTCTCTGAGACCAAAATGGAAACTGCAATCGGAAGTCCCGCCGTCGATATCACGAAAAAGAGTGCATAGATCTCGTACGCGGCGTTAAAATATCCCATCCCCTCCGCGCCGAGGATCTTTAAAAGCGGGATCTTATACACAAGACCTATCATCTTTACTGCAATTACCGAAAGCGTAAGCGCCGTCACACCGGATGCAAAGCGCTTTTGCGAATGCTCGCCGTTCATCCCATCACCGACCCATCAGTCAAAATAATGTTTGATAACGTCCTTTGCCTCGTATTTCAGCTTTTCAATATCGATGGTGGTATACTCACCGTTTTCGTACAAGATCTTACCGTCTACCATCGTCATTTTTACGTCTGACGAATCCGCGCTGTAAGCCACCGTCGTTTCGGCGCCGTAAGACGGGATATTATGAAGCGAATCCAGATCGATCAAGATCAGATCCGCCTTCTGCCCGACCTCAATTCGGCCGCAGTCAGAGCGTCCCTGTGCCCTTGCTCCCTCAAGCGTTGCCATGCGGCAAAGCGTGTGCGCATTGGTAGCCTCGGCTCTTTGGGTAACCCCCTTATGCAGGATGGCCGCCAGCTTGAGCTCCTTGAAAACATCCAGGTTGTTATTGGAAGCCGCGCCGTCGGTTCCGAGAGAAACCGAGACGCCGCGCAAGAGCATCTCCGCAAGAGGCATCACGCCGCTTGCCAGCTTAAGATTGCTGACCGGATTGTGTGAAACAAACACGCCTTTCGCGCGCATAACGTCCATATCCTCGCTGCTCACGTGCACACAGTGCGCAGCACAAAACGGAACGTCCAGCATTCCCGTATCCAGCGCAAACGCAATGGGCGTTTTTCCGCCGCGGCGCGCCTTACATTCCTCGTGCTCCTTGATGGTTTCGGAAATATGCATCTGGATTGCAAGACCGTGTTCCTTGGCATATGCCGCCACTGCGCGGCACATCCGCTCGGTATTGGTATATTCTGCGTGAATGCTCATATCCACACGGATCCTTCCGTTTTCGGAAAGGTGGTAATCGCGTACAAGGGCAACAGCCTCTTGTAACCGATGGCTGGATTCCGGATCCTCATTCGGGTCAAAGGAAACAATGGAGCGCGCCAGATTGGCCTTGATTCCACTCTCAATCGCTGCCCTTGCCACAACATCCTCAAACATATACATATCCGAAAAGGAAACAATTCCGCCCGCCAGCATTTCCGCAATGGAAAGCATAGTTCCCGTATAGACCGATTTTTCCGTCAGACGGTCCTCTGCGGGAAAGATCTTCTCATTGAGCCATCGATCAAGCGGAAGATCCTCACCATAGCCGCGAAAAAGCGACATGGCCGCGTGACAGTGCGAGTTATAAAATCCCGGAAACAGAAGGTTTCCCTTACCGTCAAAAATGCGGTCATAGGTTTGAGAGGTCGGCTGTTCTCCAACATACGAGATGCGGTCATCGGTGATAACCACCGATACCGTCTTGTCGCCAAAGCCGTATTCCTCAGAAAGCTTAACGTTTTGAATCAAAGTTTTCATTTTTATTCCATTCCGTGTTTTTGATAATAATCCAAAATCATCTTTTGGTTTTTCCGACTCTTGTCATCATTTAGATATTCATACGGATATTTATCGTTGAAAATCCGATCGATCTCAATCTTTCCGTTCTGATCCGCGTGATAGTCCACAAGCTTGGTCACCGCGCCTGCGCCCGCAGCCAGGATGGTATGTACCTCTTCCATCATATATACGTTATAAAGTCCCTCGTACCCCTCCTTGGCGAAGCCCACGTTTTCAAAATTACCGACCGTATTTTTTTGACGGTACATATAATAAGGAAGATACTCAGCCTGCAGAGCGCGAAGCTGGGAATAATCCACACACTTTCCCACGTCGCCGCCGGTAATCGAATAAATGTGACTCTCGGTACGAAGAATATCCGCCGATTTTTTCACACAGAAGGTGTGAACGGTAATATTTTCCGGCTGAAGCTCTACGATCTTGTCAAAGGTTGCCGCAAAGCTGGAAAAGCGATCACCGGGGAGCCCCGCAATGAGGTCGGTATTGATACACCTTATGCCTGACTCCTTGGCGATATGATACGCGCGATAAAAATCCTCCGCCGTGTGCGCTCTGCCAATGCTGGTAAGCACATTTTCCGACAGAGACTGCGCATTCACGCTCACGCGTGTTACACCAAACTTTTTGGCAATGGCCAGCTTCCCTGCCGTGATGGTATCGGGGCGTCCCGCCTCATATGTAAACTCCTCAAGCTCATCCACGTCGGTATTCTTGGCAACAGTAGACAGAAGGATCTCCATTTGCTGCTCGGTCAGAATGGTAGGTGTACCGCCACCGACGTATACCGTTTTTACGTGAAGTCCCAGCTCCCTTACCGTTTCAAAAATGCGGTCGATCTCCTCACAAAGCCGAATCAGATATTCGGGAATCAGGGACAGGAGGCGCTTTGACGTATAGGATACAAAGGAGCAATATGAGCATCTTGAAGGGCAAAAAGGGATGGAAATATATATGCTGCAATCTTTTTTGGACGGATTACCGATGATCTCCTTTTCTTTTCTTGCCACATCTACGGCAAGTCCCGCTTTTTTCGGGGTAACAAAATAATCAGACGAGAGCGTTTTCTTAACACGCGTCTTGCTCATTCCGTGATTGAGCATCTCCATAGCTACCTTGGACGGACGGACACCCACAAGCATACCCCAAGACGGCTTGTAACGCATCAACTCGCTCCCCGCGGCGATGACTGCGGCTCCGATGGCCAGCTTCTTGGTTCGCTCCGCCGTGACGCCCTCGCGGAAGAGTGACTCCTTTGTGGACTCCGCCGTTCGATCACCCAGCTGAAGCTTGGCCGTTGCCGTTGCCCTTTCCCCGTCACAGGTAAGCGTAAGCCAAAGCACGGGAGTCATTGGCGTTATTTCCTCGTTTTCGGGAAATTTAGCCCCCGGGAAAAAGATCATACAAAGAGTCTGAACATAATATTGATTGATATCTCCATCAAAATACAGCTTCATTTTTCTGTTCCTTTATTTTTTGATCAGCACCTTGCTGTCCATAACAATGGTAATGGGGCCGTCCCCCGCAATATCTACCTTCATCTCCGCACCGAAAACGCCGGTTTCCACAGGCTTCCCCAATTGGAGCGAAAGCAGGCGGCAAAACTCCTCATACAGCTTCTCAGCCACCGCAGGAGCGGCAGCCGCCAGATAATCGGGGCGGTTTCCGTGCTTATAATTGGCTAAAAGCGTGAAATTGGAGACAACAAGCGCCTCACCGCCAATATCCAGAAGCGAAAGATTCATTTTGTCGTTTTCGTCGTTAAAAACACGAAGCTTTGCGATCTTGGCACTCAGCACCTGTGCGTCCTTTTCGGTATCCTCGCCCGAAACGCCGAGAAGAATGGCAAGCCCCTTCTCGCATTTACCGACGATTTTTTCCTCCACGGTCACCGACGCGTGGCTGACTCTTTGCAAAACGGCTATCATACGATGTCCTTTCTTTTTCAGGCATAGCCTCTCGTTACGTCGATCACGTCCTTCAGCGACTTCAAACGAGAAACAATGGAATGATAATGTTCAGTATTTTTACAGCTGACCTTAAGGTTAAGGAGCACCTGCTCTTCGCCTCTCTTTACCGTATTGACCGAAAGAATCAAAACCTTCATGTCTGCCAACGCAACCGAAACGTCAGCCAAAAGTCCGATTCGGTCATACGAAACGATCTGCAAAAGCGCCTCGTAAACGCCATCGTGCGTTTTATCGCCGCCGTTTTCCCAGTGCGCCTCTACCCAGCGCGCAGGATCGTAGGACTGCTTCATCGATTCAGTTACGTTCGGGCAATCTCTCTTGTGAATCGAAATGCCGTACCCCTTGGTGATAAATCCGATCACGCGGTCACCGGGCAGTGGGTTGCAGCATTTGGCAAACTTGACCATACAGCCGCTTTCGCCATCCACAACGATGCCACTGTTGGATTTCAGGTTTTTGGCAGGTGTTGCCAGCTTGATATTCTGCTCGGTAATCGTCTCCTTGGGCTCGGCAAGCTCATCCTTGAATACCTTTTCAAATTCGGCCTTGATCTTTGGAAATACCTTGGTCAGCAAAAGCTCACCGTAGCCGAGCGCGTTATAAAAATCGTCA
>CAJGDZ010000062.1 GCA_904502055.1 uncultured Clostridia bacterium
AGGAAAACAAAGGATAAATTGAAGTTTATCGGTCTGGCTATGCTTCGACCAAGCTGTGAAAGTTTTGGTCTCTGCAAAACTCTTCGTTAAATCAAAATTTGAAAAAAGAACATAAAAAGGCGAAGCCATTGGCTCCGCCTTTTGTTTATTTCTCGATTTTTTCGATATGACAGCCGTTCTCGTCAAGGGTCAGAATACAAAAACGAATGCTCTCGTTTTCGTACAGACCCGAAACCGTGAAGTAGCGAATGCCGCCGATCTCGTTATCGGCGCCGGGATGGAAATGTCCCTGCACCACCAGCTCCACCTTGCCGCTCGCCTCCAGCATCGCTCTCGCGTCCGCCGCATTCTTGATGATGCAGGACTTCCAGCCCACGTTAAAGTCGAGATTCTGGTGCACAAAGATCACGCAGGGCTTATCGGACTTCGCGATCGTGTCCTTCAAAAAGGCCACGTGCGCAGGGATAAGATTGGCGTCCGTCCAGTCCACGCCCGCCACGTCGTAGCGGCGCATATCCGAGCGATAGTTAGCGTCAAGCAGGATCAGCGTGTGCGTGGGCGTATCGATACACGCGGGAAGCTCGGGCGTGTGCGCCTTGTTAAGAAAGGTGCTCACGTCGTAGTGCAGATAATCGTGGTTGCCCGGCACACAGTAGAACGGAACATCGTAGCCGTCGATCACCTTCATGATCTTGCCCAGCGGATCGGGCTCTGAGCCGTCCTGATTTTCGCTGTCGGTAAGGTCACCCAAGCACAGACAAAGATCCACCTTCTCTGCCGCAAAGGCATCCATCACCGCGACGATCTTCCTTTGCTCAAGCGAAGCCTCGCCCGTCTCCTTATCGGTTGCACGGTAATAATGGGGGTCGGAAAACAAGCCGATCTTCATAAAATCCTCCTATATTGAAAAAGCATCTTTACAACTGCTCGATTTTATGCTACAATAATAGCATCAATATTTGAACGAGGTATGAACAATGCTCAAAAATATCCCCCCTATTTTATCCCCCGAGCTTCTCAAGGTCCTTTGCGAGATGGGTCACAGTGACCGCATCTGCATCGCGGACGGAAACTTCCCCACAGAAACCATGGGCAAGGACGCCATCGTCATTCGGATGGACGGCCACGGCGTGCCCGAAATTCTTGACGCCATTCTCACGCTCTTCCCGCTTGACACCTACGTGGAAAAGCCGGTCACGCTGATGGAGCTGATGGAGCGCGACCGCGGTCGCATCAAGACCGAGATCTGGGATACATACCGCGAGATCGTTGCCAAGCACGATGCGCGCGGTGCCGAAGCCGTTGGCAACATCGATCGCTTCGACTTCTACGAGGAAGCCAAAAAGTGCTACTGCATTATCGCCACGAGCGAAACGGCGGTCTATGCCAACGTTATGCTCCAGAAGGGCGTTGTCTGATTGCCAAAAAGCCGAGTCATACGACTCGGCTTTTTTTAATTGGGATCAGCCAGAAAATACGGGGACTCTAAGCTCAGAATATCACTGTGCTCGGGAATAACGTCACCGTTTTCGGTCACGAAAAGCAGAGCGTCCTCGCTGACGGCAAGCGCGTGCCACGTGCCCGTCTCCACCACGTACGCGCACCCCTTTTCAAGCGGCGTTTCGGTAAATACACCGTCCACCATTGTCAAAAGCGTGGCGTATCCCGAAACCAAAGCAAACACCTCGTCCGAGTCGTTGTGCCGCTTCAGTTTTTGCACCTCTCCATACCTATATTGCAAGTCGTGCGTGATAAACACACACGCATAGTTCTTGGCTTCTACCACCGGGCAGAAGCCCTTTTTTTCGGGAAAACATTTGCGAAGCATATCCTTCTCCTTATTCGTATTTCAAATTTTGATTTATAGGTGTGTTTGAATGGCTATGCATGCACGAACGTTATCGGATGAAAGGCTCCCTCCGGGAGGGAGCTGGCGCCGAGTAGGCGACTGAGGGAGCCCGCGCAGCAGTAGAGTCTGCAAGCACAATGAGGTCGCGCAGGCTCCTTCCACCGCCACAGGCGGTCCCCCTCCCTCTCGGAGGGAGGCTTGGTTTGCACGCCATCTTCGTTCAAGCGTAGCCAGACCGAGAAACTTCAATTTATTTAGAAGTTTTCAATATTTTTTTTACGGTAGCGGGCAGGAGTAAGACCCGTGTCCGCCCGGAACATCTTGATGAAATACGCCGCACTGTTAAAGCCGCATTTCCAGGCAACCGTCGTGATGTCCATATCGCTGGTAACCAGCAGATTCCGCGCCACACGAAGCCGATAGCTCAGCAGATAGCGGTGAAGCGTCTCGCCCGTGCTTTGCTTCATCAGATCACTGATATAATAAGGATGATAGTGAAAAAGCTCGGCCATTTTTTCATTGGTAAGCTGAGGATCGCTGTAATTTTCGTGCACGTAATCCGTGATCTGCCGCACAATGGCCGCCGTCGGCACCGCCTCGCCTGCCCGCAGAAGCTCCAAAAGGCAGCGCTTGAGGCGCGACGAGCAGATATCCCGATAATAGGGCGGCTTTGTCAGAAAATCCTGCGTGCACTTATGAAGCGTTTCAAACAACTGCGGCGCGCTTTGAAAAATCGGCGCAGAAAATTCGGACGGGATCGGATACACAGGCATCTTTTCCTCTTCAAACGCATCGGGGTGCGGTGTTCCGAGCGAATTTTTGAGGTGCGAAAAGTCACTTACCAAATCAAAATTGAAGATCAGATAGTCTGCCTTGCCCTCGGCCATATAAAAGCGATACCGCGTTCCGGCAGGCAAAAAAATCGCCGTTCCACTTGAAAAATCATATTTTACATTTTCGACCTCTACCGAGCCCTCTCCCTCCCGAAAGAAGAAAAGGCGGCAGTCATAACATCGGCTGTCTAAGGATCGGATCACAAAATCCGTATAGGCGCGCGCGTGGCGTATGTGGGGGTTAAGCGAGGGGATCTCCATGCATTCACCTTCTTTGTTTTGTTATATTTCCGATTTCTTTTTTTATACATTATAACAGATTTTTGTTGTAAAATCAATAGAGAAACGAAAAATTCGGGAAAGGAGCAAGCAAATGAAATTTTCCGTAGGATACCAATGTACTCCCCTTCCCTTTATCGAGGAAATTCTCTGCCGGAAGGACCAAATTTCCGAAGTATATTTTTCTTGGGCCGATTATCCCAACGGGCGAAACAGTCAGCTCCGCCAAAAAGGACTTTCGCCCAAGGAGGCACAGGCACGTCAGATGGAGGATCTTGGGCGTCTCTCGGCAGGCGGCGTTCGCTTAAATCTGCTCTTCAACGCCATGTGCTACGGCAAGGATAGCCAGTCCCACGCCTTTTTTGAGGGGATCGGCGAAACGGTGGACACCCTCTCCGCCGCATATGGCCTTGCCTCAATCACGACCACGTCGCCGCTGATCGCGCGCTTTATCAAGGAGAATTTTCCAAGCCTTGAGGTGCGCGCCTCGGTCAATCTGTCGATCGGAACCGTAGAGGGAATGGACTACGTAAAGGACGTATTTGACAGCTTTTACGCGGCACGCGAGCTCAACCGAGACCTTGCCGCACTTCGTGCCCTCAGAAAATGGTGCGACGGGAACGGCAAAAAGCTCTACGGCCTTGCCAACAGCGGTTGCCTGAACCACTGCAGTGCCCACGTGTTCCATGACAATCTGGTGGCGCACGAGCAGGAGATCGCGCAAATGGACAACGGCTACGCCTTTGAGGGCGTTTGCCGCGCGCATCTGCGCGAAAATCCGCGCGCGATCCTAGAAAGAACCTCATTTATCCGCCCGGAGGACACGCCACTTTACGAGGAAATCTTTGAAGGTCTGAAGCTCGCCACGCGCGTCAGCCCCGTGCCGATCCGCATTTTAAAGGCGTATCTGGACGGTGCCTACCGCGGAAGCGTCACCGATCTTCTGGAGCCAAACCACTCGGCGCTCTTTTATCCCGATCTCCTGGAAAACAGCCTGCTGGAGTCTTGTGTGGAAAACCAAAGGCTGATTTATAAAAATTATGAAAATGCAAGAATACATTTGGAGGACTAAACTATGTTGACCAGCGCAATGATCAAGCAAGCGGCGCTTGAGGCAGGTGCCGACAAGTGCGGCATCGGTCCGATGAGCCGATTTGAGGGCGCACCGCCCGAAATGGACCCACGCCGACTTTTTCCGCACGCCAAAAGCTGCATCGCCTTCGCCTTCCGCATTCCGCGCGGCGTTCAGCGCGGCATCGAGGAGGGCACCCAGTTCTATCAGTACCCCTCAATGGCTTACGGCGGCATCAATGAGATCTACGCCCCCGCGGTGCTTTACCACGTCGGCAAGGTGATCGAGGACGCGGGCTACGAGGCGGTGGTCTACCGCAACACCGGCGCGCGCGGCGTGGTCTCGGATATGGACGGCACCCCCGGAAATACACTCTCCCCCGAGGAGCAGATCGAGGTAAGCAAGCACGCCAAGGGCAAGACCGCACATCACCGAAGCGTGCAGTTCACCCGCGAGGTGGCCGACGGCAAGAGTCCGCCCGACCTGCAGTTCCAGTTCCGCCTGGCGGCAGTGGCCTGCGGTCTTGGCGAGATCGGCTGGAGCAAGATGCTGCTGACTCCCGAATTCGGACCGCTTCAGCGCGTGGCGTTCATCTTCACCGACGCGGAGCTTGAATACGACGAAATGTATAGCGGTGAGCCGCTCTGCCGCAAGTGCGGTGCGTGCGTCCGCGAGTGCCCCGGCGGCTGTATCCCCCCGATCAATTCCGGAATGAGCATCAAGGTTGACCTTGCCGGCAAGGAATGTGAGTGGGGCGACATCGATATGTGGCGTTGCTACGCCTTCTACACCCACGGCGGCCGCTACTACAACCCCTTCGTTCCGAAGGAGGTCTTTGACAAGAACGAGAACGGCATGCTTGACCTTCTTGAGGGTGTAACAAACGAGGCGAACGAAAAAGAGGTCATGAAGGTCTACACCGCGCTCGAAAAGTATTTCCCAAGCTGGGTGGGCTATAACATGGCCAAGTGCGGCGGCTGTATCCGCGCATGCGTAAGCATGCTCGAAAAGAAGGGCGGCTGTATGGAAGGCCGCTTCAAGGAGCCGCTCCGCAAAGGCAACAAACCGTGGAAGATGGAGAGATAATATGAACGCAGAATACATAAAAGCAAAAGCAAAGGAGCTTGGCGCCAGCGTTTGCGGCATCGGCAACGTTGAACTCTTGCGCGACGAGCCCGCCGGAAGAAATCCTTTCTATATCCTGCCGAACGCCAAGGCGATCATCGGCTTTGGCATCAAAATTCCGCGTGGTCTGTATCGCGCGATGGAAAACAAGGCACAGTACTACAACTACGTAAATCTCGGTGTCAAATACATTGACGAGAGCTTTGCCGAGATCTTTCTCTTGAAAATGGGTGCACTGATCGAAAACGAGGGCTACGACGCCTGCCTCCAGCGCAGCATTCCCGGCTTTAAGATCAAGGGCGACAAGTCCACCAATCCCGAGGTCAACCGCGTATTTGAGCTGGCATTGTCCGAGCCGGTCGCGGAGGGCAAGCCCGCCCCCGATATTCTCATCGATTTCAATCGGGCGGCCGAGGTATGCGGTCTTGGCGCGGCGGGGCTTCACGGCAAGGTGATCGCGCCGAAATACGGCTCGTTTATGCGCTGGGTGTATATCATCACCGATATGCCGCTGGAATTCGACACGCCCTTTGAGGGAACACTTTGCGACAAATGCGGAAAATGTCTGACCGCCTGTCCCGGATCCGCCATCTCGGAGGACGGCGTGGATAGCTGGCAATGCAGCGTGTATTATCGCGGCGCACACCGCTCCAACCCCTTTATGACCGAGGATACGCTGAAGGGACACCCCGAGCGCGAGGCCATTCTTGACGGTCAAAAACGCTTTGACGCCGAGAGCGCCAAGGCCATCTACCCCGCCCTTAAATTCCTGCCGTCCACGCACTTCGGCTATCTGCCCTGCCTTTGCGGCAAGAAGTGCGAGACCGAATGCTACAATCACTTAAAGGAGGTAGGCAAGCTGTGAGAAATGCGATCATCGAATGCGCCAAGCGCTACGGCGCCGACCTTGTCGGCTTTGCCCCTGCCGACCGCTTTGACCAAAACGACTCCCTCTTCCGCATCCTTCCGAGCGCCAAAACCGTGATCGGACTCGGATTCCGCGTGCTTCGCGGCATATACCGCGGCGTGGAGGAGGGCACCACCTATTATCAGTACACCACCATGGGCGTGGAAAATCTGGAGGAAACGGTAATGCCGCTTGCCCTGATCAATGTAGCAAATCTCATTGAAGAAGAGGGCTTTGAGGCCATTCCCCAACGCAAAAATCCGCTGATTCTCAATGAAGAGGGCACCACCAACCCCGAGGTCGACTACACCGACGTGGTGCACGGCGTGACGGCCGAGCATCAGCTCGATTTTCTGAATTGTGCCGTTCAGTGCGGCCTTGGCGAGAAGAGCCTCATCGGCTCCCTTTTGACCAAGGACTACGGCCCGTTTATCCGTTATTGCTTTATTCTGACCGATGCCGAGCTCGAGCCCACTCCCCTTTTCACGGAAAAGCTTTGCGACGGCTGCGGCGAATGCATAAAGGCCTGCCCCGGTCGCGCCATCGACGCGAACGGCTTGGTAGACTCCTGGCGTTGCGCCGTCTACTACAACGGTGCAAACGGAACGAAAAATCCCTTTATGCCCCCCGAGGCGTTTGCCGATTTTGAAAACCGCATGGACATCATCGAGGGCAACGCCGAATTCGACGCCGAGGGCGCGAAGGAGATCCTGAACAACATCTATTTCTATCCCCCCGCCAAGCATTTCTACCGCACCTCGATCTGCGGCAGAGCCTGCGACCGCGCGTGCTACATTCACCTGGAGGAAAAAGGACTTCTCGGCAAATCCTTCCACCGCAAGTTCCGCGAGGGTGAGGACTGGAGGCTGAGCACCACGCAGTTTGTCACCGGCAAGCGCGAAAAGGAATGGGATTTTGGAGGTAAAAAGAAATGAAAGAAAAAATGCGAATCTGTATCATCGGTTGCGGACGCTTCTCCCCCTTCTTCGTGCCGCTTTTCAAGGCACACCCCGTAGTCGAAAAGGTCTACGTCTGCGACATCAAGCCCGAGCGCGCCGAGGATTTCTCCAAGCGCTTTGACGTGGAGATCATAAACTCCTTCGAGGAAGCCATTGCCTCGGACAAGATCAATGCCGTTGCCATTTTCACCCCGCGCTTCACCCACGGCAAGCTTGTCATCGAGGCGCTGAAGGCCGGCAAGCACGTCTACAGCTCGGTTCCCTGCGCGGTCGACGTCGACGAGATCCGCGAGATCGAGGAGCTTGTGCGCAAGACCCGTCTGACCTACTCGATGGGCGAGACCGGCTACTACCGCGCCGCCACCATCTTCTGCCGCCGCGAGTACAAAAAGGGCACGTTCGGCAAATTTGCCTATGGCGAGGCGCAATACAATCACGACATCCGCAAAATGGAAAACTCCTTCCGCAGCTTCGGCGGCGAGGAGTGGCGCAAGTACGCGGGCATTCCCCCGATGTGGTACCCCACGCACTCCACCTCGATGATCCTGGGTGCTATGCCGGGCGTTTACGCCAAAAAGGTGGTTGCCTTTGGCTTTAAGGGCAGCCCACGTACCGATATCTACGGCACCGACGGACAAAACCTTTACGACAACCCCTTCTCCAACACCGCCATGCTTCTGGAGCTTTCAAACGGCGGCATCGCGCGCATCAGCGAAAACCGTTGCCTGGGCTGGCATTGCCCCGAGACCTTCATCAGCCAGTTCTACGGCTCCGAGGGCTGCTACGAATTCTCGGTGGCGCGCCACTCGCTCAGCTACTGGAAGCCCGATTATCCCGACGTTATCAAGCTCACCGACGTCACCGACCAGCTTCAGCCGCCCGATCTCTACAGGATGATCAACGAGAATTACGAGCAGGCTCTGAACGACATCTCGCACGCCGAGGGCTACATCCAGGGCACCCCCTCGCCCATTCACCCCATCGAGCGCCTTCCCAAGGAATTCGACGGCCTCAAGAACGGCCACAACGGCACACATAAATTCATCGTGGACGATTTCTGCCGCGCCTATCAGACCGGCAAGCTCTCCCCCTGTAACATCTGGCAGGTGGCTCGCTTCAACATTCCCGGACTTATGGCACATCAGTCGGCACTCAAGGGCGGCGCCACCATGGACGTCATCGACCTCGGCGACCCCCCCGCAGACTGGGAGATCCTTTCCGACGAATAAATTGAAGTTTGTCGGTCTGGCTACGTCTGAACGAAGGCGGCGTGCAAACCAAGCCTCCCTCCGAGAGGGAGGGGGACCGCCTGTGGCGGTGGAAGGAGCCTGCGCAACTTCATTGTGCTTGCAGACTCTACTGCTGCGCGGGCTCCCTCAGTCGCCTACTCGGCGCCAGCTCCCTCCCGGAGGGAGCCTTTCATCCGATAACGTTCGTGCATGCATAGCCATTCAAACACACCGATAAATCAAAATTTGTACCCCAAAAACAAAGCTCCGCTGTTGCGGAGCTTTGTTTTTATTTTTTGTTTTTGGGGAAGCCGGAGCAAAGGTGTCCGACCAGCATAATGGCGGCGAACACGATCAAGTAAAACAGTACCGGGAATGCAAAGCGTCCCTGTGCTTTTGCGGCGAGGTAAGGTGTAATACCGTGCGCGTAGACCGCCGCAAACACCATAAAGACGCACGCCGCAATGGCCGCGGTGGGCAAAAGGAAGCGCCGGACAAAGTCGAGCTCCTTTTCCTTTTTCATCCACAAAATAAACATCGGGATATAGATGGCATAGAGGGTGATGATCGGAAGCTCGGAGGAGTCGAAGTTAAACGCCCCGAACCAACCGCCCCCCGGCGCCAGATTCGCGCCGTAGAAATAAAGAAACCAGACCGCGCTGACCAAGAGTCCCCACACCGAGGAATTGGTGGCGGCATTGGTAACCTTGTCCACCTGCGAGAAGGCATCGGGACGCGGCCCCTCGCCGCGCACCGCGATGGCGTACATCCCGCGTGTGACCCCCATCATAAGCCCGTTGAGCGTGCCGAGGCAGGAAATCACGACGCAAACGTTCAAAAAAGTGCCGCCGATCGCGCCGAAGATGTTGCGGAAGGCTGTGGTCGCCCCCTCCTCCATCAGCACCGCGTTGGACGCGCCGCCTGCCACGCCGATATAATAAAGCACGTAAGCCGCCACAACGACGAGCGAGCCGAGAGTCAGCGCCAGCGGAAGCGTTCTCTTGGGATCCTTCAGCTCGGCGTTGATCGAGGTGGCAACGATCCAGCCCTCGTAAGCAAAGACCGTGGCAACCACCGCGGCAAACAGTCCGCTTCCCGTGCTGCCGCCCACCGCCTCGGTCCCCACCGTGGTAAAGTTTTCGGTCAACGTACCGTTCACAAGACCCACGACCGAGCCGACGAGCGCCATCAGCACGATGGGCACCAGCTTAATAAAGGTAGCACTCACCTGAAATCGGCCCGTCAGCTTGGGCGA
>CAJGDZ010000063.1 GCA_904502055.1 uncultured Clostridia bacterium
AAGACGCGCAAAACAACACAAGACCTCAAGATAGCGCCGCTCTCTGTCAGCGCGCACCGAAATGCCTGTAGCCGCGGCCAGCTCCGCATAGACAGCACCCGTTGGTTTATATAAATCAAAAATGTCAAAGAAGCTCTTCTCTGCCATGAATTAACCTCTCTTTTCCTTCCATTCCTTTATCTTTTCGATCAACGTGTCAATCACATCCTCCTCGCGCACCTTGCCGAGGATCTCGCCGCGAGCGAACAAAAGCGCCTCTCCCTCACCGCCGGCAATGCCGATATCCGCCTCTCTCGCCTCACCGGGACCGTTGACCGCGCAGCCCATCAGAGCCACGTGAACAGGGACACCGCGAAGCCCCTCGCGGTCAACCGCCTCCTCAAAGCGCTTCACAAGCGAAATGAGGTCAATTTTGGTTCTTCCGCAGGTGGGACAACTGACAATGTTCATCCCGCTCTGTCCCTCGATGGCAAGCGCATTCAAAATGTCCTTTGCCGAATCCACCTCAAGGCAAGGATCGTCGGTGAGCGAAACGCGGACGGTGTCTCCGATTCCGTCCGCCAAAAGACTTCCGATACCGATTGCGCTCTTGACAAGTCCCGAGCGGTAGCTTCCCGCCTCGGTTACGCCCAGATGGAGCGGATACGGGACACGCGCCGCCAGCAAACGGTTGGCACGGATCATCCCCTCCACATCCGAGGCCTTGATGGAGATCACAATATCCTCAAAGCCGTGTTTTTCCAGCAATCTGACGTGATACATGGCGCTCTCACAAAGCGCCTCAGGAGTCGGGGCGCCGTATTTTTCCAGGATATGCTTTTCAAGAGAGCCGCTGTTTACACCGATACGAATGGGGATCTGCCTCTCGCGGCAGGCACGAACCACCTCTCCCACACGCTCATCGCTTCCGATATTGCCGGGATTGAGGCGGATCTTATCCACGCCGTATTCGGCACAAAGCAAGGCCAGCCGATAATCAAAGTGAATATCCGCCACGATCGGGACGGAGATTCCACTCTTCTTCAGCAATCGCACAGTCTCAGCCGACTCTCGGTTTGGCACGGTCACACGGACAATGTCACAGCCGCGTGCGGCGAGTGCCTTTATCTGTTTTTCGGTCGCAAAAAAATCCGCGGTATCGGTATTGGTCATCGACTGGATCGCAATCGGGTTTGTACCGCCGATGGCTACCTGCCCCACGCGAACCTCTTTGGTTTTTCTGCGAATGTCATTATACTTCATCTTTAAAACAACCTTATAATATCGTTAAACGTCACCACGACGGCAAGCCCCAGAAGAAGCAGGAGTGCCACGGCGTGGATATAGCCCTCAACCTTGGGATTGATCGGGCGGCGGATCACCGCCTCGATGGTCAAAAACAAAAATCTTCCGCCGTCAAGCGCGGGAATGGGAAGCAGATTAAAGACACCCAGGTTCATCGTAATGATTACGAAAATATACATAAAGCTCTGAAAGCCACCTGCTACCGACTCGCCAATGGTCTGCGTCATACCCACGGGACCTGAAAGCGCCTCCATGCCATACCGTCCACCGATAAGTTCAGCCAGCGAATCGATCACCATTTTGACCGTGGAAACTGAGCGGAAAAAGCTGTGCTTCAAAATATTTCTCACGGTAAAATCATCGGTCCCACCGTAAAAATCCACAGCGCCAAAGAGCATTCCGTCCACCTCGCGGCTTGGGAAAAGCACATTCTCAAGTCTTACCGTCTCGCCGTCACGCTTGACCGTAAGCTCAACGGGCTCTGTGCCCTGGCGCATAATTTCGTAGGTAACCTCGTATCTTGTATGCACGCGAACCTTGCCGACCTTCAGGATCTCATCACCGTCCTGAAGACCGTTTGCCTCACTGATCGCCACGCCCGAAAGCTCGCGGTACTCCACCTCGGTGGAATACAGTGTACCGACCGCGCTTACCATAATAGTCATAGCCAAAAGACCGATAACAAGATTCATCACGGGTCCTGCCAGAATGATCAGCATTCTCTGCCATATTTTCTTTTTGGTGAAGGAGCGCTCGTCATCCGATTCCTCGTCCTCGCCCAGCATACTGACGTAGCCGCCAAACGGAAGCGCACGCACCGAATATTGGATACCGCTTTTTTTCGATGTCCAACCACCGATGCGAGGACCCATACCAATTGCAAATTCTTTAATGCCAACGCCGCACGCACGCGCGCAAAGATAGTGTCCGAACTCGTGAATAAAGATCAGAAAGCCGAACACCAGAATGGCGGGAAGAATATACCAAAGCTTAATAACGATCACCCTTTCTTTGAAAGAAGTGCCCTCGCATATTCACGGGCACTCTTGTCCGCCGCCAAAATTTCAGCAAGCTGACACGCGTTTGCAAGCGGCATAAGCGCTTCCACCGCCTCACTTACGATTTCTTCAATGCCACCGAATCGGATCCTGCCGCCAAGGAATGCCTCCACTGCCACCTCGTTGGTAGCGTTCAGAACCGCCGGCATTCCGCCGCCGATCCTACCGCATTTTTTTGCCAGGGCAAGAAGCGGAAAATTCTCCTCATCAGGCTCATAGAAACTAAGTCGTCCGATCTTCGTAAGATCCAATTCCTCGATAACCGCACCGCGACGCTCACCGCCAAACAGGCCGTAAGCAATGCACGAACGCATATCCGGAACCGAAAGCTGCGCGATCACACTATGGTCAATATATTCCACCATGGAATGAATTATACTTTCCCTATGAATGATCGCCTCTATACGATCCATTTCGATATCAAAAAGTCGCGACGCCTCGATCAGCTCAAAGCCCTTGTTCATCAGCGTGGCGCTGTCGACGGTGATCTTCGCCCCCATCGACCACGTAGGGTGCGCCAAAGCCTCCGCAGCCGTCATATCGGCCAGCGTCTCCTTTGTTTTTCCAAAAAATGCGCCGCCCGAAGCGGTAACGATCAACCTTTTTACGTCGCCCCTTTTTCCTGCCGTCAAGCACTGGTGAATGGCACAATGCTCGCTGTCAACCGGTGTGATTCTCGTTTGATGCTCCTCGGCCAGCCGCATTACGATCTCTCCTGCCACCACAAGCGACTCCTTGTTGGCAAGCGCCAACGCCTTTCCGCTTTGAATAGCGGCAAGCGTGGGCGAAAGGCCCGCTTCACCAAGCACCGCATTGAGAGTCACCTCGGCATCGCTTTTGGCAATCATCTCCTCAATGCCCGAAGCACCGCCGAACACCTGAATGCCCGTATCGGCAAGACGAAGTCTGAGACGCTTTGCCGCCTGCTCGTCGGCCATGGCGCAAAAGGCAGGCTTGAATTCCCGCGCCTGCTCTTCTACACGTTTATCGTTTTGATTTGCGCAGATCGAGACGATTTGACTTCCCGTCTGTCGCACAACATCTATGGTCTGCTCGCCAATCGATCCCGTTGATCCGAGCAGATCCAGCTTCACATTTTTTTCCATAACCAAATCAGATGACCGCCACAAAGACACTGGAGATCTCGTTGAGCACAAAAAGCACTGTTGAAACCGCAAGGATGGAGTCAAACCGATCCATCACACCGCCGTGTCCGGGCAAGATTCTGCCATAATCCTTTATTTGATAGTGGCGCTTTACTGCCGACATCGCAAGATCACCGATCTGCGAAACGACCGAAACCACCACACCGTAGACAAAAAGAAGAAAATAATTGAAATTCATTTCGACGTGCATCCATCGGCTCAAAATAACACCGTAAAGCACAAAGGAAACGCCGCAGAAAAGAATACCGCCGATGCTTCCCTCAACTGTTTTTTTCGGGCTGATCTGCGGGATCAGCTTATGTTTTCCGAAAAACATACCGCAAAAGTAAGCAAAGATGTCGGTGATCCATGCACCGATAAAGATAAGCAGATAAGTAAAGGCACCAAACTCGTCGTAATATCTTAAGAAAAGGATCGACGAAAAGGCACAGGTTACATAAAAGCAAAGAAATGCCGCCGTACAAAGCTCGGGAAACGAGATCTTCTCCGAGGCAAATACCGCCACGGCAAGGATCCATAAAACACAAAGCAAAATACACGGAATCGCGGTGCGAAGAAAGGTCAAATGTCCGCCTGCAAAATAAACGTACATCGGAAGCGCCGCGCCAAGAATCAAAAGCGGAACCGCCACCGGCAGATTCTTATGAATCTTCACACATCTGAGAATTTCAAAAACCGCCACGGCAGAACAAACCGCCATAGCAAGGCCAAATGCCCACGTGTCCGAAAAAATCAGAAACGGCACAAAGATCGCCAGTGCCACAAGACCTGTGATAACTCTTGTTTTCATACCAAATCTCCCTCACACACCGCCAAAGCGTCTTTTTCTCGAATAAAAATCCTCAATTGCCTTGTCCAGCTCTTTTTCGTCAAAGTCCGGCCAAAGAACGTCGGTAAAATACAACTCGGCATATGCCGCCTGCCACAAAAGAAAATTGGAGATCCGCATATCGCCGCCCGTCCGTATGATCAGATCGGGGTCACCGCAAGGGGCGGTATAAAGCTCTGCGGAAATATCCTCCTGGGTAATTTCCCGGACTCCTCGCTCCGCAAGACGCGAAAACGCGCGTGCAATCTCACTCCGCCCGCCGTAGTTAAAAGCAATGTTCAAGGTGAGCGGGCGATCCTTGGTCTTCTCCTCAATGCGCTCAATGCGAGCACGCAAAGTCTCGTCAAACACCGAAAGATCTCCGATAAAGTGAAAATACGCCGGATATTTGTTTAGGTTTTTCTCACATTCATCCACATACTGCCTAAGAAGCGCCAGAATGGAATTGACCTCCTTCTCCGGGCGTTTCCAGTTTTCGGTGGAAAACGCATAAACCGTCAATGCACGAAGTCCGATATCGCCGCAATACTCAACAATCTTGCGAAACGCACCCGCGCCGTATTTATGCCCCACCTCGCGCGGAAGCCCACGCTTATTGGCCCATCTTCCGTTTCCGTCCATGATGATAGCGATGTGCGAAAGACGACCGTCCGACAGGATCCTCACCTTTTCTCCCCTCCGTTTTTCAAAATCGGGGCTGACGCAAAAGCGCCAGCCCATTTTCTCCAAGGTCAGACCGAGTGTCAGATCTCCATCAGTTCCTTTTCCTTCTTTGCGGAGATAACATCTACGTTCTTGATGTACTTATCGGTAACGTCCTGGATGGACTTTTCGGCATCCTTCTGCTCGTCCTCGGTCAGCTCTCCGTCCTTCTTCATCTTCTTGGAGGCGTCCATCGCATCGCGGCGAATGTTACGGATGGCAACCTTTGCATCCTCGCCCTCCTTCTGTACGCGCTTGGTCAGCTCCTTACGGCGCTCCTCGGTAAGCTGAGGGAATACAAGACGAAGCATCTTACCGTCATTGGCGGGCGTAATTCCAACGTCAGATGCCAGAATGGCCTTCTCGATGGCCTTGAGCGTCGAAGCATCATAGGGGGAAACGGTAAGCGTTCTCGAATCGGCCACACGTACGTCTGCCATCGAGTTGATGGGTGTGGGCGAGCCGTAATACTCAAAATTCACCTTGGCAAGAATCGCGGAATTGGCTCTTCCTGCGCGAATGCTCTCAAGGTTCTCCTCATAGGCAGCAATGGATTTCTGCATTTTCTCTTCGTAAGGCTTTGTGTCAAATCTCATGTTTTTCTCCAATCAGATGGTATCTCTGAATTCCTTTCTTTATGTTGATTAAAATTATTTATGAATTTCGGTTCCGACCTTCTCGCCCATAACCGCCCGATAGATGTTTTCGGGATCCTTCAGGCCGAAGGCATACACGCGGATGTCATTTTCCATACAGAAGGTCGTGGCGCTAAGGTCAAGTGCCTTCAGCTCCTTATCCAGAACCTCTTTGTAGGTAATGCTATCATATTTCACGGCATCGGGACACTTCTTCGGGTCTGCCGAATAAATACCGTCAATGTTCTTGGCCATAAGAACGGCGTCCGCCTCGATCTCTGCGGCTCTGAGCACCGCCGCCGTATCCGTTGAGAAGTACGGTGAACCGGTTCCACCGCCGAAGATCACCACATTTCCCTCTTCAAGAAGACGGATGGCACCGCTTGCCGAAAAGCTGTCAGCCACGCCCTTCAGATCGATGGCTGTCATCACGCGTGCAGGAATTCCCATTCTCACAAAGGCATCCTGAAGAGCCAAGGAATTTATGACCGTAGCCAGCATTCCCATCTGGTCAGCTCTTACCCGGTTCATATCCTCGCCCTGCCGTCCGCGCCAGATGTTCCCCGCGCCAACGATCACACCGATCTGCACACCGCTGTCAAGACATTTGCGAATCACTCCGCCGACCTCACGAATAAAGTCGAAAGAAAGAATGCCGTCCTGTGCGGAAAGCGCCTCGCCCGAAAGCTTCAAAAGGATTCTTTTATACTTGGGTTGTGTGTTTTCCATTGAAATCACCTCAATTGTTTATTATCCTTTATATTTTACTACATTTTTGTAAATTTGTAAACAGTTTTTTTGTAAATATATCAATAATAAGTAAAAAGATTGGGTCGCATCCTCAGATACGACCCAATCGGATATTTACTTACATACCGCGCTTTACGTAGTGCGTGTGAAGAAGCTCGTGAGCCTTGTGGCTATTGGGCTTCTCGAGGAACTCCTCATAGAGAGCCTTAACCACAGGATTCTCGTGAGACTTTCTGAATTCAAGCTTGTTCTCATCCGCATTGTAAAGAACAGCCGATCTCTTAGCCACAAGATCCACGTTGTTGCGAACCGATGCGGGCTGCGTGGGCTGACCGCCACCGTTTACACAACCGCCGGGACAAGCCATGATCTCGATAAACTGAACGTCTACCTCACCGGACTTGACCTTGTTCAGAAGCTCCTTGGCATTCTTGGTGCCGGAGGTTACAGCCACCTTCAGCTCAACATCGCCAAGCTTATAGGTTGCGTAACGGATCTTCTCAGGTCCGCGAACATCGGTGAATTCCACCTTCTCAAGCGGCTTGCCGAGAACAACCTCTGCTGCGGTACGAAGAGCAGCCTCCATAACGCCACCGGTTGCACCGAAGATCGCACCTGCACCGGTACCGATACCGAATGCATCGTCATACATGCTGTCCTCAAGCTCACGGAACTGGATGCCTGCCGTCTGGATCATTCTGCCCAGCTCGCGCGTGGTCAGAGCAACGTCAACGTCAGGAACACCGGCAGCAGCCTCACCGTCACGACCTACCTCAAACTTCTTAGCGGTACAAGGAATAGCCGATACCATAAAGATGTTCTTGGGATCCAGACCCTTCTTCTGTGCATAATAGGTCTTTACCAGTGCACCGAACATCTGCTGGGGAGACTTACAGGTGGAAAGGTTCTCGGTAAACTCAGGGAAATAATGCTCACAGTACTTGACCCATCCGGGCGAGCAGGAGGTGATAAGCGGAAGCTTACCGCCGTTCTGGAATCTGTCAAGGAACTCGTATGCCTCTTCCATAATGGTAAGGTCAGCAGTGGTGTTCATATCGAACACGCCGTCAAAGCCAAGAGCCTTGAGTGCGCTTACCATCTTACCCTCAACGTCGGTGCCGGGCTCATAGCCGAAGCACTCGCCAAGCGTTGCGCGAACCGAAGGAGCGGTGCAGATAACCACGTGCTTCTCGGGATCGCCGAGAGCCTCAAATACCTTTGCGGTATCGTCTCTCTCGTAAAGAGCGCCAACGGGGCAAGCCACGATACACTGACCGCAGTTTACACAGCTTGTGGAAGCAAGCTCCTTATCAAAGGCCGAGCCGATAACGGTATCGAAGCCGCGGTTCAGCGAGCCGATAACGCCGATGCCCTGCATCTCCTTACAAGCGGCTACACAACGACGGCAAAGGATACACTTGCTGTTGTCACGAATGATCGAAACCGAAGAATCGTCGATCTCGGTAGGAGTCTTCTGACCGCCAAAGTGAGTCTCCTCTACACCGTACTCCTGGCAAAGCTTCTGAAGCTCGCAGGTGGTGCTGCGGTTACAGGACAGACAGGTTCTGTTATGGTTGGACAGAACAAGCTCAAGGTTGAGCTTTCTGGACTTACGGATCTTGTCCGAATTGGTGATGACGTTCATACCCTCGGTTACCGGGTATACGCAAGCGGTCACCATTCTGTACGGACCAAGCTGAGGGCCGCGCATTTCGGCAACCTCAACAAGGCACAGACGGCAAGCGCCGATCTCGTTGATATCCTTCAGATAGCAAAGCGTGGGAATATCAACGTGTGCGGCACGGGCAGCCTCAAGCACCGTAGATCCTGCGGGAACCTGATAGTCCTTGCCGTTAATTTTAATATTCAACATTTCCATGGTTGGTTCTCCTTTCTCAGTTCTTGAAAATTGCGCCGGGCTTACACATATCTACACAAGCACCGCACTTTACGCACTTAGACTGGTCGATGGTGTAGGAAGCCAGCTTGTGACCGGGTGCAACGTAATCGGTCTGCGTGATGGCGTTTGCAGGGCAGTTCTTTGCACATCTGCCACAGCCAATGCACTTCTCAGCGTCGATCTTATACTGCATAAGATCCTTACATACGTGTGCAGGACACTTCTTGTCCACGATATGAGCAACGTACTCGTCGCGGAAGTATCTGAGAGTGGAGAGAACGGGGTTGGGAGCCGTCTGACCAAGTCCGCAAAGAGAGCCGGCCTTGATGTAGTTGCAAAGCTCCTCAAGACGGTCAAGATCCTCAAGCTCACCGTTTCCGCTGGTGATCTTATTGAGGATCTCAAGAAGGCGAACCGTACCGATACGGCAGGGTACGCACTTACCGCAGGACTCGTCCACAGTAAACTCAAGGAAGAACTTTGCGATGTCAACCATACAAGTGTCCTCGTCCATAACGATCAGACCGCCCGAGCCCATCATCGAACCGATGGAAAGCAGGTTGTCATAATCGATGGGCGTATCGATAAGAGATGCGGGAATGCATCCGCCCGAAGGACCACCCGTCTGAGCGGCCTTAAACTTCTTGCCGTTCGGAATGCCACCACCGATTTCCTCGATGATCTCACGAAGCGTCGTTCCCATAGGAACCTCAACAAGACCGGTGTTGGTGATCTTACCGCCAAGTGCGAATACCTTAGTACCCTTGGACTTCTCAGTACCCATAGCGGTGAACCAATCAGCACCATTGAGGATGATCTGAGGAATGTTTGCATATGTCTCAACGTTGTTAAGGATAGAGGGCTTGCCGAACAGACCCTTGATCGCCGGGAACGGAGGACGGGGACGAGGCTCGCCGCGCTTACCCTCGATCGAGGTCATAAGAGCGGTCTCCTCACCGCAAACGAATGCGCCTGCGCCGAGACGGAGAGAAATATCAAAGTTAAAGCCGGTTCCGAAGATGTCCTTACCGAGAAGACCGTACTCACGCGCCTGCTTGATAGCAACTTCAAGA
>CAJGDZ010000064.1 GCA_904502055.1 uncultured Clostridia bacterium
AGACTGCTATCTCGATCCGATACGCAAAAAACTCATTTACATAACTCCCGAAGAAACAGTCCGTCAGAGAGTAGTATCCTATCTTCTCAATGAATTGAAAGTTCCTCCGGAAATGCTTATTGTAGAATCACATCTCAAGCATTACAAGGTGGATTCCAAACGCAGAGCTGATATTGTTATTCACTCGATTGACGATGAGGGTACAATGTATCCGATAGCAATAGTTGAGTGCAAAGCTCCCGGCGTTGGCTTGGGCGAAAGCGTTGGCGATCAGTTGTGTGATTATTGTAATTCGCTCGGCGCTGATTATGCAATGATGGTAAACGATGTAGAAAGCTTCTGTTTCCATTATGACGCTGAAAAAGAACAATACATACAGATAGACTCCTTGCCGAGCTATGGTGATATGATTGACGGCAAATACGCTCTTGCTGATTTGGGAACGATGCCCGACAGAGTGCCTTACGATAAGATTCCGCAGTTTATAGAGGAAAACATCGAAGAACTCAGTGCTGATATTAGCCCCAAGACACCGAGAAATCTTGCCTGTGCAGCCTTCAACTTGTGGGAGGGGTTGCTGAATCCAAGGCACAAAATGAAAGCAAAAGCGTATAAGATCTTCACTTTGATTGAAGATTACGGTGTGCGCCAGCTCTCCTATGGCAATGCTGGTGGTGGAGTTTTCTATGGTCTGTACCGTTCGTTCATCCTCGACTACAAGGGCAGTACGGAAATTGTTTCAATTGGATTTACTCCGTATGGATCCTTCGCAAACGCCGACACCGAGAGAACCGCTATGGTAGTAGCCATCGACAATGAGGACGATTCTCATCACGCTTTGCAATACAGCATAGACGATAACCTCCAGCAGGTTGGCAATACATATACGTTCTATCATCACGGCAAAATCGCTATCGGAAATAAAGGTAGTGGAAAGGTGAGCGAATTGATACAGTTTGTTGCGCCCGAATATGCCGAGATAATTGAGGGTAAGAAGTTCAATCTTGGGCATCTAACGTTCGATAAAGATTGGGATTTAGACAGCCTCGAAGTTGAAAAGTTGATTGAGAACATTATTTCTTACGCACTGCTTCGAGATGAATACCGAGCGAAAATAAAAAAAGCCAAGACAAATTCATAACATTGAATTTACCGGCTATTGACATTTCCGCAGTTTTGTGCTATAATAAAAGAGCCTTAATTGACAACAACTTGTAACTTACATAGATTAGTTTGCAGGCATGATGTGAAGTCTCCGGAAGATAGCGGGTAAGACTAACATTCCATCATCGCCAAGGGATAAGTCTATCCTAAAATTTTGAACCACGGATCGGTTTCCAAAAAAGTGCCTCGGGGGTTCGAAATCATAAGCCCCTGCCAAGAAAAAAAGCCATTCGCGTAAGCGAATGGCTTTTTTCTTGCACCTCTCGTTGATTTGTGATATAATGGAGCAAAGAAAGGTACGGAAGACATTATCGGCACATGAAAAGAGAGTAAAATGAAGAAATTACTGCTTTTGCCGGTTATGATAAACAAAGGAAAAAACATATGAAGCTTTACGCTTCCGGTTACTACAAAAAATTCCGATGCATTGCTGACAAGTGCGAGCACAGCTGTTGCATCGGTTGGGAAATTGATATTGACGAAAATACGGTCAGGAAATACCAGCATCTGAACGGCGGCTACGGTGAGGTCATCAAAAACAGTGTTTCTTTGAAGGACACTCCGCACTTTAAGCTTGGCGAGTATGACCGATGTCCACATCTGAACGGGCAGGGACTTTGTGAGATCATTCTCCATATGGGGGAAGGTTATCTTTGCGATATTTGCCGTGAGCATCCGAGATTTTATAATTATACCGATGTGGCTGAGGTTGGGCTCGGAATGTCTTGCCCCGAAGCGGCAAGGCTTATTCTTTCCTCTCCCGACTATGCAGTGATTGAGGAGATCGGTGAGATACACGCCGATGCCGACGAGCTTTTGTATAACGGTCGGGCATTACGTCACGAAATTTATGAGCTGTTGCAGGATGGAGAGCTTTCCTATTCGGTTGCTCTTGGTAAAATCTATGAACAGTATTCCATAGACGCGGGGGAGACCGGCGTTTGGTTGCAGATTTTGGACTCGATGGAATATCTCAACAACGGGCACAAGATGTTGTTTATGAACTATTCCTCGGTGCTTCGTCCTCACGGACAGGAAAGCGACGAATATCTGAAGCGTTTTTTGGCCTATCTCATCTACCGACACTGTACGGAAGCGTTTGACAGGGAGGATTTTGTCCAACGTCTGACCTTCTGTCTGTTTTGTGAGCGGCTGTTGGCTTCTCTCATCTGTTTAGAAAAAGCAAGATCCCTTTCTGAGGTTGCCGCCTTGGCAAGCATTATTTCCGAGGAGATTGAATATTCGGATGAGAATACGTTAAAGCTTATGAGTCTTTAAAAAAGAAAAGCCGCTATGCGGCTTTTCTTTTTGGATATTTTACGGTTTAGAATTCGTTGAAGACCTCATGATAAGGACGCATTGAGCCGTCCTTGTTGATGAAGCAAAGATTTCCGATGTTGGGGGTCAGGCGCCCGTCCTCCGGAGAGTGAAGATCAGCACAGCCGCAATACTGAAGGGCGTGCGCTACGAAACCGATGCCGTATTTCCGGAAGGTGGAGAGGGTTACGCGAATGAGCTCCGCGCGTTCCTTATCATCGGTGGATCCCCAGCAGCATTCCGAGCAAATCAGCGGCTTGCCGGTCTTTTCGGATTCGGCGATGAAGCGCTTTACTTTATTCTCAAAATAGGCAGTCTCACCGTTTCTGTAATACAGATGGGTCAGATAGACGTCGCAGACATCTCCAAAGATCTCCATGGGCTGCATACCGGTGCTTCCGAGACCGAGAGGCTGGGAGACGTTATTGGCGCGCATACGGTCGGCCATCCGATGAAGCCATTCCAGCTCGTACTTTTGTATGGTCTCTCTTTCCGGAAAATCTCCGTTGTATGCCATAGGCTCGTTGCAGATATCCCATACAAGGATCTGTTCCTCGTCGCGGAAGGCTTCGCAGAGCGCATCAATGTAATCGGAGAAGGGATCACCGAATTTCTGCAGCCAACTGCTGTTGGGCAGGAAGTGGTCGATGTAAACGCTGTCGCCGTCCACCATCGGATCGTGCCAGCGGTTGAAAAGGCAGGGAATTACGTAAATATCAAGCTCACGGCAGATTTCAATAGCTGTTCTGAGATGCTCAATAAATCGATCCTGCAAGCCGCAGTAAGCATTCCACGAAAGCCAGAGGCGTACGGTGTTCATTTTTGGGAATTTTTCTTTGCCGTTGCTGAGCTCACGACGCCAAATTTCCTCGTCAAACATATACCAGTCGGTAAGTGCATTGATCGAATAGCTTGGGTGGTAGTTGAAGCCCCTAACTTCGCTTGGTTTGATCTTAAGTTCCTTCATTTTTTTGTCCTTTCTTGTCAGAATGATTCGGGTTATTTAATGCCCATAAGCAGTTCCATTACGTACATCTTAACCTGATTGAAGGCGGCGCGAAGATTTTCTACGCCAAAGGATTTGTCCTGGTCATACCGTGCGCCGGCAAAACCGAGGTGCGACACTGCCATCATTATACCTCTGCTTCACAGTGCCGACAAGAACAGATTTGTTGTTTCAGGACGATTAATTTGCTTTTTCTGTTCAAGACCCAATGGTTTTACTGTTGACAGGAGACTACTTTTTTGCTATACTGATGATATAAAGTAACGCGCGGAGGAAGGCTTGTGAAAAAATATGAGTTGATATCAAATTCACAAAATCTCTCGTTAAATGTTCTGCTGGTCAAGCTGTTCAAATGCGGGCTTCATTTGCACAGGGAAATAGAGGTGGGGTTGCTTTTAAGGGGCAAGCTTAAGTTGACCGTTTCGGACTCGACTTACCGTCTGCACGCCGGAGATATGTTTGTTTTAAATTCTATGGATCTCCACAGTCTTGAAGCTGTCGACGGGGGCGTGATGATTTTGGCGCTCCAATTTCCCAAAAGCATGATATCGTCGATAAAAGCCGTCGATCCTCCTTGTTTTTCCGATCATGTCATCACCTCTGCCATGGCGGCCGCATTTCCTCAATATGATGTTCTCAGAGGATTGCTTATCGAGCTTGCCTATCACTATTTTTTTCAAGCGCCACACTTTGAATATAAGTGCACAAGCTTACTGAATATGATATATTATCTGATATGTAAAGCACTTCCCACAAGGCTTCCCGAGGGCAATAAGCAATACCGGATGGACAGACGATTGGCACGTATCATAGATTATATTGAAGAGCACTATACAGAAAAAATACTGCTTTCCGACATTTCAGAGCGAGAGGGGCTTTCCTTAACCTATCTCTCTCATCTTTTTAAGAAAAATCTAAAAATCTCCTTTCAGGAATATCTGGCCGTGAAACGTCTGAGGCATGCCAAGGAACTTTTAACCGATACATCAAAATCAATTACCGATATCAGCATTGAGAGCGGCTTTTCCGATCCGCGATATCTGAATGCCATTTGCAAAAAATATTATAACTGCTCCGCGACGGAGCTTCGCTCCGAGAAAAGTGAAACGGTAACCGAATTTTCCGGAGTCAAATTCAATCAACGTTTCTTTTCCACACGCGACGGTGCGATTGCGTTATTGAATGACCTTCGGGCGGAATATTGTCAAAGGCATACGGATCTTTCCATATTGGAGCTGTATGGGTATTAGGGCTCAGGGCGGTGGAAATGCTCACGCCCGAAGAACGGTGCAATATATTTATTTGATGTGATACCCGGTCATGGTCACTGTGGCGGTCAGGTTTCCGAGGTCGTCCGTTACGTCCACGCGATAGCAGGACGTGTTCTTGCCGTCCTTGATACAAACAGCCTTGGCAATCAGCGTTTGACCCTTGGCGGCACCCAAAAACGAGATGTCGGAGTGCAGGGAAACGCATCCCATACTCTCCCAATTGGCGGCAACGGCAAATGCAAAATCTGCCAGCATAAAGTAAGCTCCACCCATTACGGCCCCCATAGCATTGCGGTGGGAATCGGTGATTCGGAGACTGCAGATTGCGGTTTTGTCTCCGATCTCGTCGATGGCGGCTCCGTTTTCCATGGCAAATCGGTCTCCCTCAAACATCTTCCTTACTTGCTCCAACGTTTTGCTGTTTTCCATCTATATATATCCTTTCTTCATTGCTGAAATAACAAAAATATTATATCATAACTTTTTCCCAAAGTAAAGTTTGATTATTCAAATTCTGAACATCGAAATGCTGAGAAAAGTTGACATCTCTGTCGGTTTCTGCTATAATAAATTCATACCAAACGAAAGGCAAATCAAAAAAATGTATAGATTTAACAGCGATTACCTGGAGGGCGCGCACCCGAACATTCTTGATCGCTTGGTCAAGACCAACTACGAACAAACACCGGGTTACGGCCTCGATCCCATTTGTGACAGCGCAAAGGAAAAGATCCGTGCCGCCTGCGGCGCGCCAAATGCGAAGGTCTATTTCCTTGTCGGCGGAACGCAGACCAACTATGCGGTTCTGGATTCCATCCTCAGGCGATACGAGGGCGTTCTTGCGGCTGAAACCGGTCACGTTGCCGTTCACGAGGCGGGCGCGATCGAGTATTCGGGACATAAGGTCTTAACGGTTCCGGGGAAGGACGGAAAGGTGGACGCAGAGCGGGCAAGAGCCTATCTTGAGGGCTTTTATGCTGACGGATCGTGGCAGCATATGGTTCGCCCCGGCGCGGTCTACATTTCACATCCCTCGGAGTACGGTACGCTTTATTCGAAGGAAGAACTGGCTGCTCTGCGCGCGCTCTGCGATGAATACGGAATGCGCCTGTTTCTTGACGGCGCAAGACTGGGATATGCATTGGCATCCGAGGGGAGCGACCTGACGCTTACGGACATTGCTTCGCTTTGCGACGTCTTTTATATTGGCGGCACCAAGGTGGGAGCCCTTTTCGGTGAGGCGGTGGTGTTTACCAATCCGGAGCTTGGCGATGCCTTTTTCACCGAGATCAAGCAGCACGGAGCGCTCTTGGCCAAGGGGCGTATGCTCGGCATCCAGTTTGACGAGTTGTTTACTGACAATCTTTACGTAAGGATCGCCGACCACGCGGTAAAGATTGCCATGCGGATCAAGCGAGAGCTTACGGCCAAGGGCTACCAATTCTATAACGATTCCTATACCAATCAGCAATTTCTGATTCTCTCAAAGGAAAAGCTGGATTCTCTTGAGGGCAAGGTGGCGCTCGACGATTGGGGTCCCTATGGCGACGGAATGCGCCTTGTAAGAATCACCACCAGCTGGGCAACCGGCGAGCAAGCGGTAGACACACTTTTATCGCTTCTGTAACAAATTAAAAAGGAAAATATCATGAAACAACAGACCAATCTAACAAAACGCTGGTGGATTCTTGCTGCCGGTGTTGTCACGATGCTCTTTGCCGGCATTTTGTATGCCTGGTCGATTCTCAAGCTTCCGCTTGCAGAGGAGCTTGGCTATGCGCCGTCAACGCTGGCATTGAATTTTACACTTACAATGTCCTTCTTCTGCCTTGGCGGCTTTCTTTCGGGAAAGCTGGCTCGCCGAATCGGCACGAGATATACCATCATCCTGGCCGGTCTTATGGCGGGACTTGGTTACGTGCTGACCAGCCGTCTTGGAGCAGAGAATACCTTTTTGCTTTATTTCACCTATGCGCTCCTGGCAGGTCTTGGTATCGGAATGGCGTATATCGTTATCATTTCCACGGTAAACTCCTGGTTCCCTGACAGGCGTGGCCTTTCCTCCGGCGCACTTATGATGGGCTTTGGCGCCAGCACGCTTTTGCTGGGCAAGATCGCAGACCGCCTTTTTGCCAGCGCGATCGGTTGGCGAAGCACGTACGTGATCATTGGTGTGGCCATTGCCGTGGTGATCGTGCTTTCCTCGCTTGTCATCAAGGCACCCGATGCGAGTGTTACGCTTCCGCAAAAGAAAAAGGGGAATGCCGCAAGACAAGAGCGCTTTGAGGTGCGTGATTACACGCCCTCGGAGATGATCCGCCGTTTCTCATTCTGGCGTGCCTTTATCGCACTGGTTTGCCTGACGGCGGTAGGTAGCTCGGTGATCAGCTTCGCACGCGATCTGGCGCTTTCGGTCGGTGCCGAGGCGGCGCTTGCTACAACGCTTGTCGGCGTGCTGGCAGTCTGTAACGGACTTGGACGCATCCTCACCGGCGCGATCTTTGACGCGATGGGCCGCCGCTTTACCATGATCGCGGCCGGCATTCTGACCATTTTCGCGGCGGGAGTGACACTCATTGCCGTGAGTGTGGGATCGGTTGTGCTTTGTGTGATCGGTCTTTGCCTGACGGGACTTTCCTACGGCACGTCGCCTACCGTTTCCTCGGCCTTTACCTCGTCCTTTTACGGACAAAAGTATTTTGCTACCAATCTCAGTATCAGCAATTTCAACCTGATGGTTGCTTCCTTTATCGCCACCGCGTGTTCGTCGCTCCAGATGTCAACGGGCGGATATACCGCACCCTTTATACTCCTTTTGGCACTTGCGGCGGTGGCCCTAGCGCTGAACATCAGCATCAAAAAGCCGTAAATATAAAAACCTCCTCAAATGAGGAGGTTTTCTTTTGTTAAAACAGAAACTGAACCGCCATCATATAGCAGAGCGTTCCGCCGAGAATGCTGATCAGCGTGTTTCGTTTCCAGACGTGAAGCAGGGCAACGATCAGTGCCGAAGCGAGGGCGGGGAGATAGTCCGCGGTGTGGGCGAAGCTGACGTCCTTTAGGCAATAAACCACCAGCATTCCCATAACGGCGGCGGGGAGGAATCGGCCGAGCTTTTCCACGATCCTCGGCGTTTTCTTGGCTCCGCTGAAAATAACAAAGGGCAGAAAACGGAGCGCGGCGGTAACCAAGGCAATGACGGCAATGGCGAACACGGTGTATCGATCATTCATTTTCACCCACCTCCTTGTAAAGGCAAAGCGAAATGAGGATGAGAAACATCGAGGGAATCAAGAAGCTTTGACTTCCAAATATAACAAGGCATATGACCGAGATGGCAACGCCGAGTATGGCGGAGGCGTGCTTTTTGGCGGTGAGCCATTGCTCGACAAATATTGTGATAAAAAGCGCGGTCAGAACGAAATCGATGCCTTGACTGTTAAACGTAACAAGTGCGCCGAAAACAGACCCAAGCACGGTGCCAAGCACCCAATATATGTGATCAAAGAGGGTTACCAAAATGTAATACTTCTTGCGTTCCTTTGGGGCAATGTCCGGATTTTCCGTACACAAAAGGGAATAGGTCTCGTCGGTGAGCGCGAAGATCAGATAAGGCTTGCTTTTGCCGATCCTTTTGTATTTGTCAAGCATGGAAACGCCGTAAAACAGGTGCCTGGCGTTGACCATCAATGTGGTTAGAGCAAGCGTGATCATCGAGGCACCGCCCGTAAGCAGACCCACCGCCACGTATTGCATTGAGCCGGCATAAATAACAAGGCTCATAAGCGGTGCAACAAAGGTGGCAAAGCCGTTTGCCTTGACAAGGATGCCAAAGCCAAATCCCAGCACCAGATAACCGGTCATTACGGGCAGGGTAGATATAAAAGCTTTTCTTGCCGTTGTGTTCATTGTCAATACTCCGTCAAAATATGGATTGCTTTATTATACCATAAAATAGGTGTAATGTAAAGATTCTTTATATCTCAAAAATAAAATGCCACAGAGGGCAAATTTGAGGCCTCTGCGGACGGCAAGACGAGGGTTGTGGACACCGAGGTTTCGGTTAAGGAGAAGCACGTTCCGATTCGGTTGCGGAAACCCGTGGTGCTGGCACTTGCCGCCGTAAACATGGACACCGTGGGGGCGGAGTTACATAATGATTTCATAGAAAAAGCGGCGTGACCTTGGTCACGCCGCAAATGTTTTTGTGTTTACTGCTTATCAGCCTTAGCGGTGATGGCCTTGATCACAAGCAGAGTTGCGATCATAAGCACAATACCGATGGGAAGGCAGATCAGCCAGTTCTGAACGAAGCCGGCAATGATAAAGCAGACAAAGGATACAGCCGCTACGGTGATAGCGTAGGGAAGCTGTGTGGATACATGGTTTACGTGGTTGCACTGAGCACCTGCGGATGCCATAATGGTGGTATCCGAAATGGGCGAGCAGTGGTCACCGCAAACGGCACCGGCAAGGCAAGCCGAGATGCCAATAACCATAAGCTCGGGCATCGAGCCGTCTGCACCAACCTGGAAGATGGCAGTAACGATCGGGATAAGAATGCCGAACGTGCCCCAAGAGGTGCCCGTAGCGAACGCCAGGAAGCATGCTACCAGGAAGATGATAGCGGGCAGGA
>CAJGDZ010000065.1 GCA_904502055.1 uncultured Clostridia bacterium
GGTTTTTCGAGTCATTTTGGTTCTTCACGCTAAAGCGTGAAGAACATGTATGCCACAAGTCACGAAGCGGACAAAGAGAGCTCGCTCTCTTTTCCGCATCGAGGCTTGCGGCACAAAATGACGTGAAGCTTGTGCAGACCATTGCAGTAAAAGTTTTTGCGGAGCTTTTTTCAAAAAGCGACCCGTTCCCCTCTGCAAATACAAGCAGACCGTTAAACTTCAATTTACCGCTCTTTCCGTTCGACCACGTGATCGGTGGCTTTAACGATGCAGTCGGGTGGGTAGACGCCGCGCAGGGCGGTCAAGGGGTAAACCGAGGTGCGCTTGCCCACCACCGTGCCGGGGTTGACCACCGAGCCGCAGCCGATGTCCGCGCCGTCGGCGAGAATACCGCCGACCTTGCGAAGGGCGGTGGGGATGGGAGGCTCTGCGTGGATGACCACGTCCTTGCCGTCGCTTTTGAGGTTGGAGCAGACCGCGCCCGCGCCCATATGCGCGCGATTTCCGAGGATCGAATCGCCCACGTAGTTGTAGTGCGGCGTTTGCACGCCGTCCAGAAGGATACAATTTTTATATTCGCAGGAATTGCCGAGAACGCAACCGCTTCCCGTGATCACCGCACCGCGCAGATACGCCGAGGGGCGGATCTCGGTGCCGTGTCCGATGATGACAGGTCCCTCGATAACCGCGCTCTCGTGGATCTTCACCTCGCGGCCCACGAGCACGCCCTCCTTCAATAGGGTAAAGCCCTCAAGACCGCTCTCGATCAGCGAGAGAATGTGCTCCTTGATATGCGGAAGCATCTCCCACGGGTATTGGTACGCCGCGAAAAGCGGCTTGAGATAGGAGATCTCACAGTCAAAAAGTTCATGGGTTTTTACAAGCTTATCCAAGTGTGTGCCCCCCGTCCTCGATCGCGCGAGCGATCCTGTCGGCAAACGCCTCGCAGGCCTTCTCGCTCTCGCACTCGACCATAATGCGGACAAGCGGCTCGGTTCCGCTCTTGCGAAGCAAAATCCGTCCCTTGCCGCCGATCTTGTCCTCGACCTCAGCCAGCGCCGCCCGTACGCTCGCATCCGCCAGCGCCGCGTCCTTATCCCTCACGCGCAGATTTTTGGTGTACTGCGGATAAAGAGTCAGGTGCTCGGTGAGCGCCGACAGCGGAAGCTTTGCGTCGCAGACCTCCTCGGTCACCATAATGGCGGTAAGAAGTCCATCGCCCGTTGTGGCATATTTTTTGAGAATGATATGCCCCGACTGCTCGCCGCCAAGGCTATAATCGTTTTTCTGCATACACTCCCAAACAAAGCGGTCACCCACCGTGGTGCGCTCGCACCGAATCCCCGTCGCGTCAAGCGCGGCATCCAGACCGCTGTTGGACATCACCGTGGCCACCACCGTGTCGCCGTCCAGCATCCCGCGCGCCTTCAAACGCCTGGCAAGCAAATAAAGAATGCCGTCTCCGTCCACCACCTCGCCGCGTTCGTTCACGGCCAAGCAGCGGTCACAGTCGCCGTCAAAGGCAAAGCCGAGATCCAGGTGCTTCTCGCGCACCAGGCGGCAGAGGCGCTCGATGTGCGTCGAGCCGCAGTCGCGATTGATGTTGAGTCCGTTCGGCTGGTCACCGACCACGGTGATCTGCGCGCCCAATGCGCCAAACACCGCGCTTGCGATCATCCAGGACGCGCCGTTGGCACAGTCCAGACCGATCCGAAGTCGCTTATACGAATGCGATGCCAGCGAGATCAGGTAGCCAACGTAGCGATTTCGGCCCGAAACGTGGTCGATGATGCTTCCGATCCGCTCGCCGCGCGCAAGCGGCAGGTCGCTTCCCGACACACCCAGTGCGCTCACCTCCCCGTCCAGATAGGCCTCGATGAGGTCGGTGGTCGCGTCATCCAGCTTCTCGCCGTGGCGGTTTATCACCTTGATGCCGTTGTCACCAAAGGGATTGTGCGAGGCGGTGATCATAATGCCGCAATCAAATTCGTCAATGCGCGTCACGTACGAAACGCTTGGCGTGGTCGTAACGTGCAGCATATACGCGTCCGCGCCCGAGGCGGTGATTCCCGCCGCGACGGCGTATTCCAGCATATAGCTGGAGCGGCGTGTGTCCTTGCCGATCACGATCCGCGCGCGCTCGCCGCGCTTGCCCCTTTGTGAAAAATACCAGCCGAGAAAGCGGCCGACCTTGTACGCGTGCATCGAGGTCAGACCCACGCCCGCCTCGCCGCGAAAGCCGTCGGTGCCGAAATAGCGGCCGCGCCGCGCCTCCGGTTTTTCCGCACCCGGTGCCTTCTCCGACAGAAAATCGTCCGCCGAAACGCAAAACAGCTCGCAAAGCCTCGCCAGCTTATCCAGCTGCGGCAACGCCTTGCCCATCTCCCACTTGGAGACCGACTGACGCGATACCGCCGTCAGCTCCGCCAGCTGCTCCTGCGACAGCCCTCTCTCTACGCGAAATCGCGCGATCTTCTCACCAATCGTCATAAAAACCTCCCGTATGTGAACCAATATGTAACGCTCCAAAGGAGCACACCCTTATTATATGCCCCGCTCGCGCGGTTGACAACCGATCTCGGCTTCCTTTTTTTGGCAACCTCCGGTTGCGGCGCGCCGCAAAACATCGGCAAAGGGCAACGTCGCCCCTTGCCGAAGGTGATTATAAATTGAAGTTTAACGAAGAGGAACGTGGGGCTCTGCCCCATACCCCGCCACCTTTAAAAAGGTGGACGAAACCTTTGCACAGGGCAAAATGGGTTTGGATATTACGGAGCCCGAACGATAACGCGAAAACAACGTGTTGTCCGTTATCCGAGTCATTTTGAGACCTTCTCACGCGTGAGAAGGTCTCGGGCGCGCGAGGTCTGCAAGCCGAAAAGAGAGCAAGCTCTCTTTGTCGGATTGCCGACCTTGCGCTGACGGGAAGCCGCCGCGGCGGCTTCCCGTCTAAAATGACGTGTAGTTGGCAGAGACCCATGCTGCAAAAGTTTTCGCCCAGCCTTTTTCAAAAGGCTGGCCGCCGGAGGCACGTTCCCCCCTCCCCGACAAATCTAAATTTAAAGAAAAAAGGGACTTTGAAAGTCCCTTTTATCTTGCCGCGTCCAGCGCGGCCTTATCGTCCTTTGTGAGCGGTTGCTGGCGGTTGATGGCATCCTCGGTAAAGGCGTACAGGCAAAGCGTGCCGTAGGCCTTATCGGTGTAGACGTCAAAGTCTGCGTTTTCGTACGCGAGGTCACCTATGTAATAGAAGTCGGCATACACCGCCAGGAGTCCGCCGTCAAAGTCCACGCCGTCAAAAACAAATTTACGGTAGCTGTGGCGACCGTGATGGGCGCGCGCGACAAGCTCACTCGGCTTCACACGGACAAGCTCCACGCTCGAAGGGTCGTTGGCGAGGTTATCCTCGGCATTGTCGGGTGTTTTGTCGATGGCCAGCACCAGCGTGACGTCAAACCAGTCCTTGTCGCTTGACGGCAGGAAATCCAGGGCATAGTCCTTTTGCAGGGCCTTCAGCGTGCTGTCGTTGTAGCGCACCAAAAGCTGAAGCTGCTCGGCATCCGGCACAAAAACCGCCGACGAGACCGTAAAATAGCCGTAATTTTCCTCGTTGCGCGTGATGGTGTTCTGCTCCTGCGTCAGCTTTTGCAGTCCGTCGCCCTGCGCCCTGTACGCTTCAAGAAGCGCCTCGTTCGGCGTGAGCGTCACCAGCTCCTTTGGCACGCGCGAGGAGCCCATGCGCCAAAAAAGCACCACGAACACCGCCACCACAAGCAGCGTAAACAGTGCGCGGAAGAAGAGCTTCAGGATATCAAATGCGGTAAGTCTCGGAAACATCGTTTACTCCTTTATTTGGGCAGCCGCCTGACCGCAAACGGCAGGGGCTTGCCCGATTTGTACGCCTCAATGACCGTGGCGCACACCTCGCGGCTCTCGGTCGTGAAAAGAAAATGCTGTCCCGTCACGCCCGCCGCGCGAAGCTCATCTCCGCGATCGGACAGACCCGTGGGCAGACTGTTGCAAACCAACGAGCGGTGCTCCCACTCGCGAAGGACCGGGAAGCGAACGCCGCGCCTGTCCACGAGAGCCGCCTCGCCGCTCTCGCATTTTTCGCAACCGCCCAGCTCCTTGCCCACGCATTTCTCAAGAATCATCAGCGGCAAGCGTCCGTAAACCACCACCGCCGACGCGCCGCCGATATCGCGGATCTTGGGCAGCGACAGCTCGGGCGAAAGAATAAAATCGGAAAAGCCAAGGCTCTCCACAACCGCCGCGCTTGCGCGGTTGGCGATGTTCAGGCGCAGGTCGCCGTGCGGCACAAGGCCGTGCGCAAGCGCCAAATCCAGATGCCCGAGATTGCCGACCAGCGCGTGACGCGCGCCGAGCGAGACCGCCCTTTTCAAAAGGCTCTCCACCCTCTCACGCTCACTGTCAAAGATGACGGGCGGCAGGGCCACGCCCTCACAGCTACCGTCGTATTTATCAAGCGGAAGATAGATCACGTCAAAAAAGTCCCTTGCCGCCTCGGGGATCTGTGAGGCTTCGCGGAAGCAAGCGCTCCGAAATTGCTTTTTGTCGCCCTTCGGGGCAAGCGGAGGGGTGTCGACCCTCTCGATCTCGGGAATTTTCGTCAATTTGTCGCACAGATCGGCCGCCGCATCGCGTCTGAGCGCATTGAGTGCCGACAGCGGAAGCATCAGCCCCTCATCCAGCGTCAGCGTAAGCGACGCCGCCGAAAAGGGGGTGCTCCCCAGCTTCAACAGGTTTTTGCTGACCGCCTCGCGCGTAAGCGGTGCGTTTTGCGCCGCAAAGGGTACAGGCCCCTTAGCGTAGCCAACCGTGTCGCCGCACCTTACCTCAAGCGTGGCAGGCACGTCCGCCTTCACCGTAGCCGCAAGCGTCACGGGGCGCTTGCGCGTAAGCCCCGTAAAGGGCGCGAGCGCACGCGAGGCGTCCTTGTCGCTCTCGCTTCGCACGCCCAGCATCGAGCGGCCGACGTGTCCCGTAAAATAGCCGTCGGTAAAGCCGCCGCGCGAAAAGACGGCGGCCAGCGCCTCCATTTCCTCGCGCGTGGCGCTTCGGTTTTGGTCCAGAAGGCGGCGGTAGATGCTCGCCACCTCACGCACGTATTCGGGTGACTTCATACGCCCCTCAATTTTGAGCGACGCCACACCGATGCGCTTCAGCTCGGGAATGTGCCGGGCCAGTGCCAGATCCTTTAAGGACAAGGGATAGCCGCCCTCATAGGGCAGACGGCAGGGCTGGGCGCATTCGCCGCGGTTGCCGCTTCGTCCACCCACCACCGAGGAAAACAGACACTGTCCCGAATGGCAGACGCAAAGTGCGCCGTGCACAAACACCTCGGCTTCAATGGGCGATTCTTTGGTAAAGGTCGCAAGGTCGGCAAGCGACATCTCTCTGGCGCATACCATGCGCGAAAAGCCAAGCGCCTGAAGGCGCTTCGCGGCGCTTACGCTGTGACCCGACACCTGGGTGCTGGCGTGAAGACACGCGCCCGGAAAATGGCGCTTTATCTCCGCCGCACCGCCAAGATCCGCAACAATAAGTGCGTCGGCTCCTGCCGCAAGGACAGATTCCGCCGCACTTAGAAAGTCGGTTTTTTCGCGGTCAAAAAACAGCGTGTTGAGCGTAACGTAGGTCTTTACGCCATAAGTGTGTGCGAGGGCGATTGCTTCTCGCAGCTCGCCCTCGGAAAAATTTTGTGCGTTTTTGCGGGCATTGAAGCCGAGCGCGCCGAAATATACGGCATCTGCGCCCCCCTCGATCGCCGCCGAAAGTGCCTTTGGCGACCCCGCCGGACAAAGAAGCTCACACATTGTCAAACGAGATCAGGTCAAACATCGAGCGAACGCGCTTCTGCGCCTTCTGCTTCTCTTTTTCCAGATTCTTCGAGGGCTTTTCCTCGGCCGCGGGAGCCGCCTCGGCAACGGGCGCTTCCTCGACTACAGGTGCCGCCTCGACTACGGGTGCCGCCTCGGCAACGGGTGCTTCCTCGACCGCAGGCTCTGCCTCCATAGCGGGAGCAAAGCTGTCAATGGTCAACTGATTTTCGTCCACAGCCGCGGCTCTGAGCGGCTTGATCTCAAACTCAAACGTGTCAAGCGAGGTATCGGCCAGCTCGACAAGCGGTGTCTTCTCCTCGCGGGCAACGGGCGCGATCTCAATCGCGGGCTCGTCCGCCACGGGTGCAAACTCGATGATGGATGTCGCGGCTGCGCTCTTGGCGACAGGCTCTGTCTCCGCGGCGGGCGCCGCCTCTACAACGGGCTCTGCCTGAACGGAGGCCTGTGCCGCCGCTCTCTCCAGCGCCTCAATCTCAAGACCCTTGGCCTCAAGCTCCGCGGTTTTCGCCTCGATCTCAAGACCCTTGGCCTCAAGCTCGGCATTTTTCGCATCCATTTCCAGACCCTTGGCCTCAAGCATTGCCGTCTTTTCGGCAAGCTCTGCGTTCTTGGCCTCAAGCTCCAGCGTCTTTGTCTCAAGGGCGGCCGTCTTTTCGAGCAGCGCGGCCTCAACCCCTGCCATCTCGCCGGCAGAAACGGCAAGCTCACCTGCCAGACGCTCGATCTCCGCGTCCTTGGCCGCAAGCGCGGCATCCTTTTCCGCAAGTGCGGCGTTCTTTGCCGCAAGCAGTCCCTGCGCCTCGCGGGTCTCGTCTGCCACACCGTCAAGCTCACTGGTCTTTGCCGTGAGCACCGCCGTCAGACGCTCGATCTCCGCGTCCTTGGCCGCAAGTGCGGCCGCTTTAGCCTCAAGCTCGGCATTCTTGGCCTCAAGCTCGGCATTCTTGGCATCCATTTCCAGGCCCTTTGCCTCAAGCTCCAGGCTCTTGGTATTCAGCTCGGTATTCTTGGCTTCCAGCTCGGCCTGCGCCACGTCAAGCTCCTGTTGCGCCTCGCCAAACTCGCCCTCCACGCCGTCAAGCTCCTGCATCTTGGCGGAAAGTGCCGCCGTCAGACGCTCGATCTCGGCATCCTTAGCCGCAAGTGCGGCCTCCTTGACCTCGAGCTCGGCATTTTTGGCCTCAAGCTCAGCCGTCTTTGCCTCGCTTTCGGCGGTCACGGTCTCAAGTGCGGCCTCCTTGGCTTCGAGCTCTGCGCTCGCGGTCTCAACGTCCGCCGTCTTTGCCTGAAGCTCTATGTTCATTGCGGCGATCTCCGCACTCTTGGTATCCAACTCTGCCTGTGCGAGCTCCAGAAGCTCCTGAGCCTCGCCAAACTCGCCCTTGACACCGTCCATTTCCTGTGCCTTAGCGGAAAGTGCCGCCGTCAGGCGCTCAAGCTCGGCGTCCTTTTCGGTAAGCGCGGCATTCTTGGCAGTCAGCTCGGCATCCCTGGTCTTGATCGACTCCTGCGCCTGCTCAAGCTCGCCCTCCGCGTCCTCCAGCTCTTCGGCCTTTTCCGAAAGCTTGGCCGTCAGGCGCGCGATCTCGGCCTTGGCGAGACCCAGCTCGGCCTCCACGCCGTCAAGCACGGCCGCCTTTTCGTTAAGAGCGGCGGAAAGCGCGTCCTTGGCGATTCTCAGCTCGTCCACCGCGCCCTCGGCCTCTGCCGATTTCTGCGTCAGAATGCGAAGCTGCTCGCCGGCAAGCCCCAGCTCGGCGTTGGCGCCGTGAAGCTGCTCCTGCGCCCGGGCAAGCTGCTCACGCAGTGAGCCCACCTCGATCACAAGCGCCTCATTTTCGTTTCGCGCTGCCTCGATCTCGCCCCGGTCGATCTGACTCTCAAGGCTTGCCACCATCTCCTGCAGCTTGTTGCGCTCCGCGCAATAATCCAGCGCAAGAAGAAGCGCCGCCTCGGTCTTGGGGCAACGGTTGCCGCTCTGGATATAGATCTCACGGATCCTTCGGTCAAGAACGCCGACCAGGTTCTCCACCACCTCGGGTGCCTCGTCGGTAACAATGTTCATCTGCACGTCTGCAATTGTGATGGTGTACTTCTGCTTCATTTGAAATCCTCCGTATTAATATCCTTGAAAAGAGAAAAAATATACTTGAAAAAAACAAAAAACCGTAGTATAATATTTGTATACATTTTAATTATAATACATTTTCAGCCAAATGAAAAGGGCTTTTGCAAATTTTTTTAAAAAAATTCGCACTTTTTTCGCATTTTTTTGCGCTTTTTTGATTTTGATGGGAGGATTGCTATGAACAACCAGCTTGGAATCGACGTGGGAACCGCAAACACGCGCATCTGCGCCAAGGGCGAGGGCATTTTGCTTCGCGCGCCCTCGGTCATCGCGGTGCGCAAGGAGTCGCACGCCATTCTCGCGACAGGCCTTGAGGCCAAGCAGATGATCGGACGCACGCCCCACTCGGTTTTGGCCGAAAGGCCCATTCGCGGCGGCGCTGTGGTCGACATCGAGCTGGCATCCCTTATGCTGGGCGATTTTCTCGGCCGCCTCGGCGCGACCTCGGTGTTCCGCCGTCCGACCGTGACCGCCTGCATCCCCTGCGGCGCGGGCGAAACCGCCAAGTGCGCCCTTGAGGACGCCTGCTTTGAGGCGGGCGCGGGCAACGTTGCTCTGGTGGAAAAGCCAATGGCCGCGGCCATCGGCGCGGGTATCCGCGTGGCCAGCCCCCTGGGCGGCGTGCTTGTGGACATCGGCGCGGGTACAACAAGCGTAGCGGTCATCAGCCACGGCGGCGTTGTGGTCTCGGGCGTTTCCCGCAAGGCGGGTGACGCGTTTACCGAGGCCATCATCGAATATTTGGCCAAGGAGCACTTTATCCTGGTGGGCGAGAGCACGGCAGAGTCGGTCAAGTACAGCATCGGCTCGCTTTCCGACACCCCCGACACGCGCAAGCTGGAGATCATGGGCAAAAGCACCCAAATGGGCGGCGCCTGCCGCGTTTACGTGTCGGCGGCTATGCTCCGCGAGGCGCTGATCGAGCCGGCCAACATCCTCATCAATACCATCCGCAAGGCGCTGGAGGAAACACCGCCCGAGCTGTCCTCGGATATCACCAAATACGGACTTTTGCTCAGCGGCGGCGGCTCGCTGCTGCACGGCCTGCCCGAATACATCGCCTCCACGCTCGGCCTTCGTACCTCTCTCTCCGCACATCCGCGTGACGACGTCTGCCTCGGCCTTGCCGCTATCCTTGGCGGCGGCCCCGAAATGTCCCGCTATCTCGTCTACCGCTCCAGATAAACACATACCTTTCAAATTTTGATTTATCGGTGAGGTTTAGTCTGCCGGGGATACGGTCGCTTTTTGAAAAAAACTCCGCAAAAACTTTAACTGAATGGGTCTGCTTAAACATCACGTCATTTTAGACGGAAAGCCGCAAGGCTTCCCGTCAGCGCAAGGTCGGCAATCCGACAAAGAGAGCTTGCTCTCTTTTCGGCTTGCAGACCTCGCGCGAC
>CAJGDZ010000066.1 GCA_904502055.1 uncultured Clostridia bacterium
ACCAGCACCTTCGTTCCGCTCCCGACATGGCTTTCGATCTCCAGCCTGCCGTTTACCATAACCTTAAGACGTTCACGAATGTTGCGAAGTCCCACATGCTTTCTCTCATCAATAAGAACACTTGTATCAAATCCTACGCCGTCATCCACCACCGAAATGCAATAATCCGTGTCAGTCTCATAGGAAACCACTTTAATTGTTCCGCCTCGCGGAAGCTTCATCAAGCCGTGCTTGATCGCATTTTCAACGATTGGCTGAACGGTAAGCGCAGGGATGTGGAAGTCCCCGGAATTCATTTCGAATGTGAAGGTCATATCCGGGAATCGCACATTTTCAATACTGATGTAGTGGTGCACATGCTCCATTTCCTGCGACATCAAAATCGGCTTGGGGTTATCAAGCTCTCCGAAATTTCCTCTGAGATATTTGGCAAAATTGTGCACAAGATCGCTTGCCTTCGGCGGATCCAGCTTACATAGCTGCTCAATGCTGCCAAGCGTATTGTAGATAAAGTGAGGACGGATCTGACTCATCATCGTGGAGATTCTGCTTTCGGCAAGCTCCGCGTTCAGCACGATTTTTTCCATCTCAAGTTCTTTGGCCTTGGCGGCTGCATTTATACTGCGGGGAATTAACCGAAGCACCATAATTGCGGCTACGGCAACCAATAAAATGAAAACGTATTGAGAGATTACACCGCCCTTCCAAACGGCGAGCTTTGTTCCAAAAACGTCAGCAGCGAATGCGATCAATGGCAAAAACGCTCCGATATACAGCCATCTTTCTTTTGTCCTTGAAACGCAGAATTCCCTTACAAGGCAACCGGCAATGGCAGCATTTGCCAAAAGCTGTACGGCAGCCCAACAAGCCCACATGTCATAAAAGTTAGCCTCGGTTATAATAGGCAAAACAAAGAACACGGCATTGAGGGTTCCCAAAAGAGTGACAACAATATCACTTATCCTTTGCGTGGTTTTCAACTGGCAGGAGATAAGCACGCAGAGGAACAACATATAAAACATCATGGAGACACCGAGGATCGTGGTGTTTAAAACCGTCGACTCGCTATGGAAATGAATGCCCTCCGCGCGATAGTAAAAGTACAATCCCGCAAACAAAACCGCAAGTCCAATAATCCAAATGATCTTGCTGCTTTTAATATGAATCAAGCTTGAGAACAACGCAATGCCGAGGAACACGATAGATATGAGCATGAGCAACATACCCACCGTTCTCTGCGTTTCCCCACTGTCCGAAACCCCGTTTTCAAATTCGATCCCCGTCCACAATGCCGTTTTGGACAGCATTTCGTCGATCGCGGTCTCGTTTCCGAAGCTGTGAGGGTTATGAATCCGAATTTCGATCGTTTCCTCGCTGGCGCTTGTCAAGGAATAGGCCTCCCACCTCACACCGCAAGCCGAGTCACCGTACAACGGGTTTTCTGTGTCCATGACAAAGGGATCGCTTCCCGTTTCATAAAGCGTTAAATTGATGTGATCCACAAAGAATGCGATCGGTATTTCCTCTCGGTAAATGCCGGCGTATCCGCCCTCGGGATCCAACATATGGAAATTGCCGCGCAGGGTAACGTCGCCCTTTGTAGTAGGAATGTGTTCATCCTTTACGATCTCATGCCATTCCCCGTCCCCGATCCGATACTCGCCGTCAAAATACACGCCTCCAACCAACGACGGTTGCGCCTGCATACTGTGGCTGTCGGCAAACCACAAAAGGAAGGCGGCGAGCAAAAGCAGGAGCAGAACCCCCACGATCGGAAAATATCCTTTTCTGAACATTTGAAATGTTTTTTTGAAATCCGGCATGTTCCACCTCCGAAATTTTAACCGTTATCCATTTGCCGAAACACCAACGCACCTGCATTCAGCATCATTTTCTTTTCTTATTATATCACAAACAAAATACCGGGGCAACCGTTCCTTCCGCTTCGGGCAAAGGATAAAATTTACGGTACGATAATATTGCATATATTCTTCTCGGCAGCGTAATACGTCGTAAGACTCAGATCGAGTCCCTTGAGCATCTCGGTATAACTGCCGAAAAGTCGGTCGTTGGTTTTATCCGCGCCCGAGACACTGAGCATCAGAGCGTTTCCCTTGTAACGTTTATCAAGCCGAAGCTCACACGGTGTTCCGCCAAGTCCCTGCTCGATCCAGTCAAGCATCACGCCCTCCGCCATAAGCCTTACCCGTGTTGCGGATTCGTGCGGCACCCGCATATCCAAAAGCGTACGGTAAATTTCGTCGGAAAGCATATCAATGTTTGCCGGTTCCAGTGTGCGGATCTCAATAACACGGATGCCGAATACCGAGTTTTTTCTGCTTTTTGAATACGCCACGTATGTATTGAAGATTCGGTCGTATACCATCGACGAGCCGTGTGTCACCGCATTAAACATCATTTCGAGAATAATAGCCGCCGCGCAAACCATCAGTACGGCGCCGATCAACACCCACAAGACACTGAGAAGCCCCGCATATTCCGTATTCAAGCTCAAAAGGAACGTGACCCCAAGCGGGATGCCAACCACAAGCGAATAGATAACCACAGATCGCGCCGTGGCTCTCAGGCGGGAAACTCTTTTGCCTCCCTTTTGCAAAAGCTTAAGACCTGTCAGCATGTACCCCGGCATACGGTCGGCGAAAACAAACGAATACAAGGCTCCGACGGTCATAAAGATTCCCAAAAATACGGGGATGCGGAACAACATATGGCTTGCAAGCCAAAGACGAAGGGGCGGCAGACAAACGATCAGAAGCACACAGGCGATAAACAGAATGACCATATCGCTGACAGTTGCCGCGCACCTTTGAAAAAAGGATGCTTCACTTCCCTGCGAAACCTGATGGAAGCCGTCCTCGACCTTAGGAAGCAGGCGAAGAAACAGCGGAAACATCCAATATCCCACCATGGCGCCAAGCGTGTTGATAATCAAATCATCGATATCAAAAATTCTGTACGGGGCGGGATAGATAAAAAACAGCCCCGTGATCTGAGTCACTTCGCAAAGCAGGGAGAAAAGAAACCCGGAAAGCATAGTCTTGCCAAATCGAAAGCCAAACAAAAATCTCAAAAAAACGCCGAGCGGAACCGTCAGAAAAAGATTGAACAGGATCACCGCAGACGCAACGGGAGACCGTAACAAATTAGTTTCAAAAAAGCATTTGAACGGAATCAGCTGAACCTGCTCCCGAAAAGGCGGTATCACGTCAAAATATCCCTCCGAGGGCAAAGGAAGCATCGTCATAAAATAGGCGCAGATCAAATACAGCACAAAGCTGTAAATATACGTTTCCCATCGGACGTTGATCTTTTTTTGTCTCGAATAGCTGATGATCGTATGAGGCAGGGTGATCAAAAGCGCAAGGATCGGCGCCACCTGCAACGTAATATATATGGCTTTTATCGTCAGTATCACTTGCTCCCCTCCTCCTCTTTTCGTGAAAAATCAATTGTCAACGTTTCCCTTAACAGCGATCGCAATCTCAAGAAGCGTATAAAGCAGCTCAAGGGAAGAAAGAATGATGTCGTTGACGTATTGGATGTTATAAAGACGGAACAGCTCTTTGAGTGCCGAAAGCTCATCGGATGTAATATGATACTCCCTCTCCAGAATGTCATACGCCCTATTCTGCGCCTTCTTTTCGGTCTTGAGCGTCAAAACCGAAAGCACAATGGCATATACGTAAAACAACAGACCGATTGCCCCCAGCACAAGCGTGCACACTCCGCTTGCGTTAAACACAAAGAAGTCAAGCGCCGCGCCAATCAGGATCAGCGGAATAAAGGCAAACGGGCCGAATGTGATCATGGGAACCAGACGGATGCGTTTTTTCATATCCGCATCGCCTTCCTTATCCAAGATTGCCAGCGCCGCCTTTTGGGCACCCAAGCCCATAGAAGTTATACTGGTCTCATGACGGATCAAGCCTCTCAGACGCACCTTTTTGAAATAGTGGCTATAGCTGTTTCCGAACAAAAGCGATCCGGTTCTCTTGACCTTAATATGTTCAAGGCCGTTATCGTCAAGAATTTTTCTTGCGATCTGCATACCCGTGAGCCCCAAGCTGTTTTCTCTGCGGTTAAAACGAAAATACTTAACCGTGAGCCAAATACCCGTTATGCCGGACACCAAGCCGACAATCACGATCAAAACACCGACGATAATCCATGCAATTTCAAGCGCCATGATGTATTCCTCCTTCACAGAATAAAATTTTTGAGTACAATCCTTGCTTTTTGCCGCAATTACCGAAACAATTCGGTATCACAAAGCGTATATCTTTCCTCCCCCACAAGGCTTATGGGAATGTCAAGCTCCCGAACCTCGTCAACAAAGGCCGTTACGTATTTTTCCCCTCGTCCGCTCTGCATAAAGGTTAAGGAAAAGTCCTCTCCAACCGTCATTACCTCAACAAGCAGCATATTGTTCGTATGCTTCTCCCCGATATAGGCGTGAAGATCCTCAACGTAACGCTCAAGCCCGCACCAATTCAATTTTCCAACGTAACTGATACCAAAGCTTTTACCGCGTGTGCTGTTCTCCGCATAGCGCGCCATCGCCTCCCTCTTGTCAGCAAAGGACGCTTCACTCGGAAATGCCTCGATAAGTCGGTTGACCGACGCGATATCCGCCTCGTTCCCGCCCTTGAGGATCACCTGTCCGCGTACAACGGTATTCTGCTTTTCCACGTCCCATTTGTTAAGACGGGGTGCTAAAACCACGGGAATATAGTTGACAAGGCTATGGTGGCTCAGGGGCGCGTGCAATGCGGCGCGATACTGATGCTGTACGTGTGCCACTACCGGCTTGTCTATCCCCGGATCGAGTCGGTGAATTGCTCGGTAAAGCAACACCGAAAGAAAGGAGACGGGACTGCCGTCAGACGTGCTTGCCTTTGCCATCATCTGCTTTTGCGGAATGTGCAAGTGGTAGGCGTAAAGCCCTTCCCTGTCAAAGGCCTCCGCGTCCAAGCCGTACACCTCCTCGGGGGCTTCGGGAAGAATATCCGATCCTTCCGCCTCTATCGGCTTGTCGGGAAACGGATACGCGTGCTCTCCATCATCGATCAAGCCATCGGGCATTCGGATCTGCTCCGTTTCCAAGCCCTCCGTGCCGTATCTTTCGGAAACGTACAAAAAGAGCAAGCTTTTCATCAAAGGCTCCACGCCCATTCCGTCAGCAAGATAATGACTGACATCTATAAATACGGTTTTATCCAAGCATCCAAAGGATACAAGATGTCCACGGCTCTCATCACTTCCCAATGTGACCGCACGGTCATCGGGAAAAACGGGAAGAGGGCACTTGTTCTGCTGCAACACAAGCTTTTCCCCATCACGCACGGGGATAACACAAAAATACGGATAACGCACCATCACCTTCTCGACAGAGCGAGCAAGCAGATCGTAATCCACCGTCTCCCTCATCCGTATCGCAAGTCTGAAGGTGCTGAAAAAATGATCATTTGCCCCATAAAGCAGGGGGTTTGGCCTAAAATTCATACACGTTCCTCAATCTCGTCATATCTGAGCATTCACTCGGCTGCAAAGCGTCTGCCCGCATTTCCGTCCTTGTCGGGTTCCCGGATATGCCTTTTGAAAGCAATCTCCTTCGATCCCTCTGTGCGGATCGATCAAGACGGCTCGACCTTTAATCTGCCGCTGATTTGATGGTCCAGGCCTTGATGGCAGGACAAATACTCATCCAAGACCTCGCGGCAGGAGGTTGCGATCCTTCTGGGTTTTCCGTTTGGTTCGATCTCCTCATGCGAAACGGAAAAGAAATCCTTCATATTCAAGTAAAAATAATATTGCAGACCGATCTTATAGATCCTCTCATCCTCTATCGGCTCACCGTTTAAAGAAAATTCCTTAAAGCTGTGACTTTGCTTATGGTATATCACGCGTACGCCTTGAGAGAATTGGAAGAATTCACAGTGAGATCCGTCCCAGACCTCATCACGAAGCATATACAAAATCATTTTTTTGAGCTGCGCACCGGTAACCCATAACGCAATGGCGGAATCGTCATAAGGGAGACATTCCGTAAGATCGGAAAACAGCAGGATGGGGCCGATTTCAGTCACTCTTATGCTTCCCGAGCCCACGAGCATCATATCCAGACGCAGGCTTTCCTGCAAGATATCCGCAAGAAATCCCCCAAGCTCCGTCTCCTGATACCACGACGGATGTGTTAATCTTCGCCTTAAGCGAGTAACGACCCGATTGTATTTTCTCTCCGCTTCCAGCTTATATGGGTTAAGGATATCCTCAAGCGCAAGATCTCTCGGGCAGTTCCCTGAGGTAATGGGAATGCTTTTCCAGGAAAATCCGCAAATGCTGTTGGAATCCGTATCGATATCCAGATCAAATCTGCCGATTTGATCCGTTCCCGTTCCGGCCTGCGCGATCAGGATTCCGTTGACCTCCTCAGGCTGCTCAAGATACGTATGGGAATGACCGCCAATGATGATATCCACCCCCAAAGAGGGGTCCAGCCTTGCGGCCAACAGCTTATCCTCCTCAAAGCCGATATGGGTAAGCAGCACCGTGCAATCCACATCAAGCGAGCGATAGGCATTGCATATGCGCTCCACCTCGGATGCCGCATCGTAAATATCCACGTAGCCTCCAACCAAGGCCTCTTTCTTTGCCATGGAAAGCACCGTCTCGGTCAAAATACCGATAAACAAGATCTTCATCCCGTCGATCGTGATGATATGATGCGACTTAAACAGTCTGGCGTTGTTGGTGGTAATGTGCAGATTGGCATTGATGATCGGAAATTTCGCACACTTCTCAAGGAACAAGAGGTGTGCAATTCCGTAGTCAATCTCATGGTTTCCGATCGTCACCACATCCGGCGCCAGCATATTCATAATTTCAATCGTGGAAATGCCGCGAAACTCCGAATCGATCACCGAGCCGCGAAACATATCGCCCGCAATACAGTAAATGGTATTTGGTTCCTCGTTCCGAACCTTGTTGACATATCCCGAAAGCATAGAAACGCCGCCGATCAGCTTTTCATCGATCCGTTCGGCGAGAAAATCGCCGTGTAAGTCATTCGAGTGCAAAATCGTAAGTTTTTTGATTGCCGCCACCGATTCAACTCCTAAAATCCATAATCATTACTCCGGTTTGTCGGATCCGTTGCCGTCTCCGCCTGCAAATTCGGAGGCTATCGTCCTCCTGGCCTTGCACAGGATCTCTTCCACATCGGCACCGAAAATATCCAGTCCCTCTGCGGCATAGCGATAAATCTGCGTGACTCCAAAAAATGTTTGGAACAAGGCTTTCACATAGGAAAAGCCAAAATCGTTCTGTCCGATAAACCCACCGGCTGTTGTCACATAATACACCGCCTTTGCCTTGCACAAGCTTTGGGGGATGCCTTGCTCGGAATAACAAAAGGTAATACCCGAAACGGTAACATTCTCCAGATACGTCTTCAACACCGCCGGGAACATCATATCCCAGTACGGTGCCGCAATCACGATTTTATCGGCTGATGCAAACTGCCCGGCAAGATCAAAATCCGAATGGGAAAAGTCCTGCTTTTGCACGGCCTGCTCCCGTATTTCCAATCCCTTCAAATCCAGCGCCTTAAGCGGCATCCGACAGAGGTCTACCTCCTCTATGCTGCCGCTCAGACGGTCAAGAACCGCTTGTGCCAGCTCCCCGGTTCTTGAGCACGGCCTGACACAAGCGTTGATAAACAATACTCTGTCCGCCATTCAGAACTCCAGAGAATCCACCCGACCAAGCAGCTCTGCCAGCATTTCCTTGCACCTTGCGATCTTTGCAGGGCTATCGGCATCGCCGGGACGGCGAATGGCACGGCGAAGCATACGGGTATATCCAATAACCATTGCCTTTTCCGCAACGCTTTGGCATACCGCTTCGTCGTCTGTACCGAGATACATTTTCAGAGCCAGATTCCAGAATCTTCCGGCCGTTTCAAAGCTATAGCCGAAAAAGTCCATCATATTCTGATGGTCAAGCTCGGAGTATCCGACAAACGCATTGAACATAGAACCAAGCTCGAACACGGGATGTCCCATGCACAGGGTATCCATATCGATCAGCAACGGCTCTCCGTTCTGCACCATAATATTATTGGTATGATAATCCCCGTGCATCAAGGTGTTTCGCTTCGGAACGGCCTCAATGAGAGCGCGGAGCTTGCTTCCCTGTTCTCCGGGAAGATGAGGCGCCACGAAATCTGCCCAATCAAGCGCGGTTTCCTTCATGTCGGGAACTTCGCCGTCATCAACTTCGATGGAGTGGATGTTCTTGAGCATATCGATATAATACTTTGCGGCAAGAGTCAGGTCATCGGGATCCTTGCGGATAAGCTTGGTGACGCTGGTGGCGTTCAGCAGTTCGGTAACGGTGCCGTAGCCGTCGCCTACGCGAACGATGCCGTAGGGAATAGCGGTGTTGATGCCGAGAACGAATGCGCGCCTTGCGTTTTCACGCTCCTGCTTGATCTCGGGCAGTGCATCCTTTGCATAGTAGGTCTTTACGATGGTCTCACCGTCGTAACGATAAACTGCGCCGTTTGCGCCCTTGGCGATAAATTCGCAGTTATCAACGTTCATGCGCTGATAAGCCTTTTCGATGGTGACCATGTCGGTGAAACCGGTCATGTCGAATACTTCGTATACATCGGCGGCTACATTGATAATTGCAAGCTGGGGATCTTCCTTCCTGAGCTTCAGGATAACGCGCAGACCGGCGGAAGAGATGTACTCAAGGCTGTCGGCATCGACAACGGTGTGCTTTCCCTTATTTTCGTTTTTGCTGGCGAATATCTTCTCTTCGGCAGCGGCTGCGTTGGAGGCATCGATCCTGCCTTCGATGGCGATGTAAAGTATATCCTTATCTATGCGGTGGGTAATGTTCATCTGTTCATACTCCTTTTCCAAATACGATTTCTGTAAGGGCGTTGTACTCGATCCATGCGGAGGTATCCGAAAGTCTCCCGGTATATTTTGCTATGCTGCGGTAATACCAGGCCTGTTCTTTTACGTCCTTCTGATTGAATTTCTGCCAGAGCGCGTCGCCTTCTGTTTTCCAATCACGATAGAAGGAACGCATATTGGCGAGCTTATCTCCGAGCCACAGCATCAGAACGCCGATATCATCGGTGTTTTTGAGTTTCTCCAGAGATTCCTCTTTGCGGATGCGCCAGGTGGCCTCGGGGGACATATCTTCGCGCTTG
>CAJGDZ010000067.1 GCA_904502055.1 uncultured Clostridia bacterium
AGGATGGAGTGAAATATCAGATTACTGGACGTTCATCGAAGTGGGGAATCAGCGGAAAGCAATTTGCAAGCGAGTGGACGATGAATCCCGATGGCTTCAACGAGACGGTGTCCGCACGAGGTGAGGTGATCCTGAAAGCCGCCAATGCCGTGCGTGAAAGACTTATGGCCACACTTTCTCCCTTCTTTCTGGAGCTGGACAACGCCAAAACCCTTTCGGATTTCTGCAACGCGCTTTACCGGTTTCTCAAAAATGCGAATGTTTCGGAAATCTTAAAGCAGTATGCGAGCCGCGCACTCGATGAGGGGGACAAGAAGGAGGCCGCCGAGACCGCCGGTATTTTCAAGGCCGTTTTCGGTGTTCTCTCGGATATGACGGCCGCCATGGGCAACGAGGAAATGGAGCTTGAGGATTTTTCGACAGCCCTGCGCCTTGTGTTCGGCAAGACAGAGCTCGGAACCATACCGACCGCTGCCGACGAGGTGCTGATCGGCTCGGCCTCCACGCTTCGTGCCACAGACGTCCGATGCACCATCCTGCTTGGTCTCTGTGAGGGCGAATTCCCGATGCGCGTCAGCGAAAAGGGCCTGTTCACCGACAAGGACCGCGCCCTTCTGGAAAGCCTTGGTGTTTCGCTATCCGGTCAAAGCTCCGTAGATGCGGCAAATGAGCTTTTGTACGTCTATCGCGCCATGACGCTTGCCTCGGACAAGCTGGTGCTGGTCTACCGCGAAAAGCAGATCTCAGGTGGCGGCCAAGCCCCCTCGCTGGCCTTCCGGCGCGTGACGGAGCTGTTCCCGAATCTCGAGGTTCTTGCCTTTGATTCGCTCTCCCCGAGTCATACCGTCTATGAGAAATCCGGCGCCTTCGAGCGTGTGTCATCGCTCCAAAACACGCCGTATTTTTCCTCAATCTGCGAGCTTCTTTCCCAAGACCAGACTTACCGAGACCGTATGGGCATTCTTGATGCCTCGGTCACCAATAACGTGTGTCAGCTTGAGGAGGCAACGACCTCGAGCCTGTTTGGCAACCGCCTTACTCTGACCCAGTCGCAGATCGAAAAATACGTATCCTGCCATTTCAGTTATTATTGCACCTACGTTCTCAAGCTTCGGGACGCCAAGCGCGCAACCTTTGATTATTCCAACATAGGTACGTTTATTCATAAGGTGCTTGAGATTTTCCTGCAGGAAACCGGAAAAGACACCATCGACGCCGATCGGGACATGGACAAGATCCGTGAGATCATCCGCCGCGAGATCGCGGAGCAGAGCCCCCTGTTCATTCCCAAGGACAAGGCCTCCGAGGGGCGGATCCTTCATCTTTTGCTCCGCTTTTACCGTTTGGCCTCTCTCGTCGCCGTCAACCTTTGCCGCGAGCAAAAATACAGCCGATTTGTTTCCAAGCTTTACGAGGCGGAATTCGGCGACAACAGCAAGCTGGGACTCAAGGCACCGGAGCTTGTACTGAAGGATGGCACGACCGTTGGCTTCCGTGGAAAAATCGACCGCGTGGACACCTACCGCCACGACGGAAACATGTATATCCGCGTTGTGGACTACAAAACCGGCGCCAAGGCCTTTTCCATCGATGACATCAAGGAGGGCTACAGCCTTCAGCTTTTGCTTTATTTGTTTGCGATTTGTGATACCGATTCTGAGCAGTTCCGTAAGCTCATTGGCTGTGAAAAGGGCGACGTTCTCACACCTGCCGGTGCGCTCTATGTTTCCATGGCCATTCCACGCTTTAAGCGTGAGATCAGTGACAGCGACGAGACAACACTGGATGCCGCCGCCAAGGAGATCAAGCGAAGCGGACTTCTTTTGAACGATCCCGAAACCCTGCAGGCAATGAGCAGTACGATGGACTCGAACACACTGGCCGGCATCAAGGTAAGCGCAAAGGACGGCTCTCTTAAGGGCAAGGCACTCGCCGATGAAAATACCTTTGCCCTTCTTAAAGAGGAGCTGATGCAGACGGTTTGCCGTATTGCCGGGGAAATAAAATCGGGCGATGCTAACGCCAAGCCCAAAAAGCACGGCGGTCTTCTCGCCTGCGCTTATTGTGAAATGAAGCCCTTTTGCCGTGTAGATCAGATGAAGGCTTCCGAAAAAAAAGAAAAGGAGAACGAGACATGAGTACCAACTGGACCCCCGCACAGGAAAATGCCATAACCACTCGCGGTAAAACCGTGCTTGTCTCGGCAGCGGCCGGCTCGGGTAAGACCGCCACGCTGACCGAGCGTATCATCCGTTCTCTCACCGACGATGGAGGTGCGGACATTTCCCGCATGCTGATCGTCACCTATACCCGTGCCGCGGCGGCAGAGCTTAAGGTCAAAATCTCAAGGGCTCTCTCCGAGGCACTGGCAAAAAATCCAAAAAGCGAGCGTCTGGCTCACCAGATGATGATGCTGGAAAGCGCAAAGATCTCCACCATCGACTCCTTTTACTTTGACGTAGTCAAAAGCAATTTTTCACGCCTTGAGCTTTCCGGCAAGCTTCGCATCGTGGATGGCGCGGAAATCAGCCTGCTTTATCAGAGTGAGATGGAAGCACTGATTGATTCCTTCTATGCCGAGGATGAAAGCTTTACCGATTTTATGGATCATTTTGTTGCCGTCCGCGGCGCAGATACGAGCGTGGAAACCTTCCTTTCTATTTATCAGTCCCTGCTCTCCTATCGAGACGGTGTACACAAGCTGAGAGAATATGCGGACGATCTGCGCCTCTCCGCGCAAAAGCCCTTTCTCTCTACCGGTTACGCCGTAAAGACCGTAAAGCCGTTTTTGCATATGGCGCTGGAATATGCGGCAAACGCACTCTCAACCGCTTACGATTTCTTTGCTTCGGCCGAGGATGCACGCCTGCTCTCCCATTACGGTCCCGCCTTTGAAAACGATCTTAAAACCGCGAAGGAAATGCTGGCGGCGATTGCAAACGACGATTACGAAAGGGCACGCGAGATTATCCTCAGCTATGACAAGCTGTCACTCAAGGGCATCAAGGGGCTGAACGATGACTACGTCTCCTATCTGAAGAACGTTCGCACAGGAGTAACCAAGCTCTTGCTCAAGCTGAGAGAGGATTATTTTTCCTACACACAGGCGGAAATTTCGGATCTGATGCAAAAAACCGCCGACGTCATTGAAAAGCTGTATACCCTTCTGTATGCCTTTGATAAAAGGATCAACGCCGAAAAGGAGGAGCGCGGCATTTGCGATTTTACCGATATCCGTCGTTACGTGCTGAGACTTCTCCTGGACGGGGACGGCCATCCGACCGATATTGCCGAGGGCTACAAGGCACGCTTTGACGAGATCTACATTGACGAGTATCAGGACGTGGACGAGGTGCAGGACTCCATCTTCACCGCGATCTCGGACAATAACCGCTTTATGGTCGGCGATATCAAGCAGAGCATTTACGGCTTCCGCGGCGCAGATTCGGGCGTGTTTGCCGGATACAAGGCAGCACTCCCCCTCTTGGGTACGGAAGGCGCCGAGAATGCGGACGGCTGCTCGATCTTTATGTCCAACAACTTCCGTTGCGACAAGAACGTCATTGATTTTTCCAATCTGGTTTCCTCCTATCTGTTCTCCCATTACGGCGAGAGCATCGGTTATCGAAAGGAGGACGACTTGATCTTCTCAAAAGCGTTGCCCTATGAGGGGTATGAATCACCCAAGGTCACCTTGGCGCTTACGGGCGTCGAGGAGGGGGTGGAGGAAAACGAGGAGGAAAATGAGGATGAGCAGGAAGCAGAAGAAAAAGTGTATCATGAGGCGGAATACATAGCCCACGAAATTCTGCATCTTCTCCGCTCCGAAACCAAGGCCGACGGCAAGCCCTTTGAGCCGCGTGACATTGCCATTCTCCTGCGCCAGAACACCGACCTGGAAACGCTGAAGGACATTCTGGAAAGATATGGTATCCCATTCCAAAGCGCAGACAAGAGCGATTTCTTTGAAAACCCCGACATTCTTCTTGTCATCTCGCTTCTCTCCACAATCGACAATCCGCGCCTTGACATTCCCTTGGCCGGAACGCTTCGCTCCCCCTTCTACAATTTCACCTTTGATGAGCTGATCACCGTTCGGCGCTCGGCAGAAGGGCATCTGTCCCTTTACGATGCGCTGGAGCAATATGCGACAAGTGGCGACAGTGAGCTTTGCCACAAGTGCGGCCGCTTTATCGAGAGCCTCAACTACTGGCGTGAAAAATCCATGGCACTCCCCGTGGACAAGCTGATCGATAAGCTTTACCGTGAATTTTCCATTCTCTCGCTGGCAAAGGACAACCGGGACAATCTTCTTCGTCTGTACGAATACGCCCGTTCCTTTGAGGCAAGCTCCTTCCGCGGTCTTTACAGCTTTATTTCGTATATCGGTGAGATCATCGAAAGCGGAACCAAGCTCGAAAAGGAGGCGGGGAATGCTGTGGGCAATGCCGTACATCTGATCACCATTCACCACTCCAAGGGCCTTGAGTTCCCGGTATGCTTCCTTTACGGCATGGGCAAGCGCTTCAGCGATCGCTTCAAAAGCAACAAGATTCAGTTTGAGGCATCACTGGGGCTTGCACTTCAGCTTCATGACAGCACCGGCTTTGCCTATACCGACACTCCCATACGAAAGGCCATCATTGACAAAAAGCTCCTGAAGGATCACGAGGAGGAAATGCGTGTTCTCTACGTGGCGATGACGCGTGCGCGTGAGCGTCTGTATCTCACCGCCAAGGTTGCTTCTCCCGAAAGGCTTCGCGCCAAAGTGCGCTCCTATACCGAGTTCGGCAGGGCCTACGGCATTTGCACCGCCACCTCGTATCTGGAATGGATCTTTGCGGCCATAGAGGCCGGCGGCGCTTCGGATTGCTATCAGATCGAAACACGCTATGCCGATCACGTTTATCAAACCGAAGGCCTGCAGACCGCCAAGGAAAATTCGCCTGTCTCTGCTGAGGAAGACAAGAAGATCACGGAGCTTTTTGAAACGCGCTTCTCCTTTGTATATCCGTATGCTCACATCTCATCGCTCCCCAAAAAGCTTTCGGTTTCGGCGCTCTATCCGGCAGTCTTGGATGAAAGCGAGCTGGATGTGGATGCGGCTTCCCTTGAGGACGCCTTTGTTTACCCCGAAGGGCTTTTGCCGGGGGATGGAGCAAGCGGTGCCGAGCGAGGAACGGCTACACACACCTTTTTGCAATTCTGCGACTTTGAGCGCGTGCTTCACCGCGGCGTAAAAGAGGAATTGGCGCGCCTTGAAAACGAGCGCTTTATCGACGGGCGCACCGCGCGGCTTTGCCACGTAAAGCAGCTGGAGTGCTTCTTTGAAAGCGATCTGTTTGCACGAATTCAAAACGCCGACGAGGTTTGGCGTGAGCAGCGCTTTAACATCTTCCTTCCCGCCTCGGAGTTTACCGAAATGGCACAAAAGGCGGACATTCTTCAAAAGGAAAGCATCGCCGTTCAGGGTGTAATCGACCTCTTCTTCCGCGAGAAAAACGGAAATATTGTTCTTGCGGACTACAAGACCGATTTTCTAACGGGCGAGGAGCTGGCCAACGAGGCGCTTGCTGAGCAAAAGCTGATCACCCGTCACCGCCAACAGCTTGAATACTACAAGCGCGCCATCGAGCAGCTCTGCGGTACGTTACCCGCCGAAACGCTCATCTATTCTCTGCCCCTTGGAAAGACCATCCGACTATAAACAAAACCCCGTGATGTTCACGGGGTTTTTCTTATTATCTTACTTTTCTTCCCACAAGTGAGCACAGGAAAAAAACGAGAATGTTGGCACACACGATGGTGGCACCGGCAGGGGTCTCCGCCACGATGGAGATCAAAAGCCCAAGGAAAGCACAGAGCACCGAAAGGATTGCCGCGCAAACCGTGACCGCCTTGAAGTTTTTGAAAATACGCATGGCGGAAACGGCGGGAAAGATCACAAGTGCCGAAATGAGAAGCGAGCCGACAAGGTTCATTGCCAGAACAATGACCACCGCGATCACCACTGCCAGCATAAGGTTATAAAGCGAGGCGCGAAGACCGGTGGCCCTTGCAAAATCCTCGTCAAAAGTGACGGCAAAGATCTTGTTGTAAAACAGGAGAAAGACCGCAACCACCACAAGCGAAAGGATGACACACAGCCACACCTCGGTGCCCGAAAGCGTCAGATACAGCACCGAGCCGAAGAGCGTACTGCAAACGTCGCCCGAGAGGTTGGACGAGGTGGAAAATACGTTCATCAGAAGATAACCGACCGCAAGCGCACCCACCGAAAGCATAGCGATCGAGGCATCGCCCTTGATCTTGGCCTTCTGTCCGCCGCAGAGCAGCAGGATCGCGCAGATCACCGTAACCGGAAGGACAAAAAGCATATCGTTAGTCATATGAAGCACCGCCGCGATGGCCATCGCGCCAAACGCTACGTGTGACAGACCGTCTCCGATAAAGGAAAAACGCCTCAGCACCAGCGTCACGCCGATGAGCGACGAGCAAAGCGCGATCAGAACGCCGGCAACAAGCGCATAGCGCACAAACGGAAAGCTGAGTGCCTCTGAAAGCGTATTCCAAAGATTATTCATGCTCGGCCTCCTCTCCTCGCGCGGCAAAGCCGAGGCCAAGGTCACTTCCAAGATACTGCTCCTTGGTGCCGAAAAAGATCTCCTTGCCAATGTGAAGGATGTGCGTCGCGTATTTCAGCGCCGACGCCATATCGTGCGAGATCATGATCACCGTAATACCGTCCTTCCCATTCAGATCCGAGATCAGATGATACATTTCCGCCGTCATCGCGGGGTCAAGTCCCGCCACAGGCTCGTCCAGAAGAAGCAGCTTGCCCGTGGCACAAAGCGCACGCGCCAAAAGAACTCTCTGCTGCTGGCCGCCCGAAAGCTCGCGGTAGCTGCGGGAGCTGTGCTCCGCCATACCCACTCTTTCCAGATTGGCCGCCGCCAGTGCCTTTTCCTCACGGTTATAGAAGGGGCGCAGACCGCATCGACCAAGACATCCCGAAAGCACTACCTCAAAGACCGAGGCGGGAAAATCACGCTGTGCGGGCGTTTGCTGTGGCAGATAGCCGATCTCGTTCTTCTTAAGACCGTCTCCCATTTTTATTTCACCGCCAAGGCGCGGATGCAGGCCGAGAAGCGTTTTGATCAGTGTGGTCTTACCTGAGCCGTTTTCACCAACAATGCAGAGGTAGTCACCGCTGTTCACCTCAAAATTCAGTTTTTCCAAAATCGAATGTCCGTCATATCCAAACGACAGATCCCGACAGGTAAGCATCGCCATTTTACTATATCCTTTAAATTGAGATTGGTTTTCAAATTCGAGTTTAAGTATAACACATTTGCCACCAAAAGTCAAGGAGAATCGGGCAAAAATCATTTTTGGCTTTTTTCACACATAAAATAGAACAAAACGTAGGAAACAGAAAGGAAAAAAGCATGAATCGCACCCTGCTCAAAAACAACAAAGCACTTGGACTTTCGGAGGAAGAAGTGCCCCTAAGGCGTGAAAAATACGGCTCCAATCAAATGACACCGCCTCGCAGAAAAGGGTTTTTTTCGCATTTTCTGTCCAATCTGAGTGATCCCGTGATCCGTGTGCTTCTGATCGCGCTCAGTGTCAACCTGCTCTTTGTTTTTCGCACCTCTGACTGGGCGGAGACACTCGGCATCGGCGTTTCGGTCTTTTTAGCAACCTTCATTTCCACGCTTTCCGAATACGGAAGCGAAAGCGCCTTTTCCAAGCTTCAAATGGAGAATCAAAATTTCCTATGTCGCGTGCGACGTGATGGTATGATAAAGGAAATTCCGATAAACGAGATCGTTGTCGGAGATATTCTTTTGCTCGCGGCGGGTGACAAGATCCCGGCCGACGGCTTTTTGATTGAGGGCAAGCTTTCGGTGGATCAATCCGCCATGACGGGTGAGACCAAGGAGGTAGCAAAGCGACCGGGGCGCGGCGAAAGGCTGACACCGGACTCCCCGTCTGCCCTGCTTCGCGAGTGCACGGTGGTTTCGGGAAGCGGCGAAATGGAGGTGTCGGTCGTTGGGGATAAAACCTTCATCGGTGAGATCTCGCGCGAGATCTCGCTGGATACAAGGCAAAGCCCCCTTAAGCTTCGATTGACAAAGCTGGCCTCACAGATCAGCCGTCTGGGTTATGCCGCCGCGATACTGGTTGCTATTGCTTATCTTTTCAGTGAGATCCTTTTTGACGGCGGTATGAGCCGCGCGCTTCTTCTTCAAAGGCTGAGCGATCTGCCGTTCATGCTGAGCACCCTGCTCGACGCTTTTACGCTGGGGCTAACGGTGATCGTTGTTGCCGTACCCGAGGGGTTGCCGATGATGATTGCCGTGGTGCTTTCCTCCAACATCAAAAAAATGGCGCGTGACATGGTTCTTGTCCGCAAGCCCGTGGGCATTGAAGCGGCGGGAAGCATGAACGTGCTTTTTACCGACAAAACCGGGACGCTGACCGAGGGCAAGCTCTGTGTGACCGAGGTATTTACCTCGGTCGAAGGCTTTTCCGCCGCCGCAACGCTTAAGCGCGAGGCAATGCCGCTGTTTGAGCAGCTTCATCTTTGCGCGTATTATAACACCGAGGCCTCCCATACCGAGAAAAGCATCAGCGGCGGCAACACCACCGAGCGAGCGTTTTTACATTTTTTTGCAGGCGAGGATAAGCCTGCACCTTGTCGGATCCTTGGCAAATCGGTTTTTGACAGTGACAAGAAATATTCCTGTGTCACGCTATCTCTCATGGGCGGCATCACGCTTTTCAAGGGAGCGCCCGAGCGGCTTCTTCCCTTCGTTACGCACGAGCTTGACAAAAGCGGCAAGGAGATCCCCTTTGACAAAAGCGCCTTCCTTGCCCGCATGGACGCGCTTACCGCAAAGGGAGCGCGCGTGCTTGTGGCGGCGTTTGCTAAGGGCGAAATGAGCACCCCGAAACAACTGACCCTTGTCTGCGGCATTGCCATGTCCGACAAGATCCGTGCCGA
>CAJGDZ010000068.1 GCA_904502055.1 uncultured Clostridia bacterium
CATCTTGACCGTGAACTCCCACTGCTTTTCCTTTTCCTCGGGGGTGAATTTAATGCGACGGGTCTCACCAAGGAACTCAACCTCCTCGGGGTTGTTATCGGGACCTTCCTTGCAATGCTCCTTCGTCCAAGCAAGAGCCTTCTGATACTCCTCCTCGTTGTAGATACCCTCTTCCATACGACGAAGGATCTCAACCTCGTCAACAGACTCGACGCGCATTCCCAAATACTTTTCAATGAAATCCTGATCGATGATCGAGCCGGCAATACCCATGCACTGCGAGCCGATCTGCAAATAAGACTTGCCGCGCATCGTGGCAACGGCAACAGCGGCACGCCCGAAGCGGAGCAGCTTTTCCTTTACATCCTCGGGGATCTCGGTCACCTGGTCTCTGTCCTGCACCTCGTGGCCGTAAATGCCAAAGGCAGGAAGGCCCTTCTGTGCGTGACCGGCAAGAACGGCGGCAAGATAAACCGCACCGGGTCTCTCGGTTCCGTTAAAGCCCCAAACGCCCTTAATGGTATGCGGATCCATATCCATGGTCTCCGAGCCGTAGCACCAGCAGGGGGTTACGGAAAGCGTGATGGATACGCCTTCCTTCTTGAACTTGTCAGCACAAGCGGCGGTCTCAGGTACACGGCCAATGGTGGTATCAGCCATGACCACCTTTACCGGCTCACCGTTCGAGTAAAAAAGATTTTCCTCAAACAGCTTCTTCGCCGCCTCAGCCATTGCCCACACCTGGGGCTCAAGGCTCTCTCTGAGCTGTCTCGGGCCACGACGGCCGTCAACGATGGGACGGATACCGATTACGGGATAATCGCCAATCAACTTGTTGTTTGCCATATTTTTTCTCCTTTTCTGAATCGTCTTGACAAAACACAAAAACCGTGTTAGAATTTACTTGTCCCATTTTATGTGTTTTATTAAAATAATAATATCACCTTTTGGGGCACATTTACATGGATTTTTGTAACATTTTTATGGATTTTTTGACAAAGAGGAGCGTTTTATGAAAGTTGCACAACAGCCTCTCTTCCCGATCAACGCCGGCAAAGCTGCCATTTCGATTGCGGCAGGCGGCATCGCCGTCACAGATGAAACATGGCGTCGAACACCCATTTCCGACCCGTTTTCCCGCCTGTATTACGTGACGGGCGGTAGCGGTGTGATTTACACCGAAAAAGAAACCGTCAAGCTGGAGCCGGGATACGTATATCTTGCACCTTGCGGAACAAGGCTTGGCTTTTATGGAACCAACTCCGTGGAGAAGCTGTATTTTCACATTGGCATGATCCTTCCCAACGGATATGACTTTTTGGACGGCTTTGATCGCCTGGCACGGTTGCCTTTCCCAATCGAGGACATCAAGAAAATGGAGAAATGGTATCTCAGTGACGATTTTACCGACCACCTGATGCTCAAGGGAGAGATCGATCGCACGGTGCTTGCCTTTGTTGCCGCCGAGAGCTATACCCCCATACACCGCCTGAAATACTCGCCGGCCGTGACAAGCGCCATTCATTACATCCGAAAAAATCTTGCCGCCTCACTCACCGTCAAGGATGTGGCCGATCATGTGCTTTGCTCGCGCGGCCGACTTTCCGGTTATTTTAAGAACGAGCTTGGGCAGTCCACAGCCCGTTACATCGAAAATCTTTTGATGATACGCGCACAGACCATGTTGCTTTATACCGATTATTCCATCGGTGAGATCAGCACACGCCTTGGCTTTTGCGATCAATTTTATTTCTCAAGGCGCTTTAAGCAATACTTTTCACTGTCCCCCAAGGAATATCGGAAGCGTAAGGAAGAACCGTAATTTTTTTAAGGAGAACTATATATGAAAACCATTCTTTTTCAAGGTGATTCCATTACCGATTGCGGCTGGGACAGAAAAAACCCCACCTCCCTCGGCAACGGATATGCTCTCTTTGTTTCCGCGGAGCTTGGACATGACGCTCCCGGTGCATACACCTTTTACAACCGCGGCATCAGCGGCAACCGCATCGTGGATGTCTATGCACGCATCAAAGCAGACATCATCAATCTGAAGCCTGATTACATGAGCCTTTTGATCGGTGTAAATGACGTGTGGCACGAGATCGCACATCAAAACGGTGTGGATGCCGAAAAATTTGAAAAGATTTACACGATGCTTCTTGAAGAGGTGCTTGAGGCACTTCCCGATATCAAAATTATGCTGCTTGCTCCCTTTGTAGCCAAGGGCTCTGCCACAGACGATACCGAGGAAAAGCCAAACCGTCTTGAGACCTTCCGCGTGGAGGTCGGCAAACGCGTCGAGGCGGTGGAGCGAATTGGAAAGAAATTCAATCTTCCGGTGATCCACCTCCAGGAAAAATTTGATGCCGGCATCGCCCAAAACGGCGATCCTGTGTATTGGCTTCGCGACGGTGTCCATCCAACGCCCTACGGCCACGAGCTGATCGCACGCGAATGGATCAACACCTTCAAGAATCTTTAATTAAAAAAGCCGTGCAGAGCTGCACGGCTTTTCTTATACGTGAGGAATCGGGCGGCAGACTTTTGCCTGTGCGCCCTTTGATATCAGTGCTTGAACAGCCACCTCCGCCTCGACCTCCTTGCGGAAAAGCCCAAAAACCGAGGGACCACTACCGCTCATCATGGCAGCAAAAGCACCGTTTTCAAGCAACACCTTCTTGGCAATTTCTACCGACGGGCGAAGCGCCCCAATGACCTCCTCAAAAACATTGAAAAAGCCGCGCGATGCCGAAACGGCATCGTTTTGCTTCATACCGTCCAAAAGCGTTTGAAGATCCTCTGCCCGGATCCTTCGCGCCCGAAAGTTATCGTGTTTTTCATCCAAAAGCCGATAGGCCTCCGGTGTGGAGATCCCTTCGCCAAGCTTAGCACATACGATCACACAATCCGGAAAACCGTGATCGCAGTCCGAAAGCTCCTCGCCAATGCCGCGCGCCAGCTTCGTGCCACCCAAAAGGCAAAACGGAACGTCCGCGCCTATGCTTTTACCAAGCTCTAAAAGCTCGCTTATGGAAAGACGATTATCATATAGCCGGTTCATTCCCCGAAGCACTGCGGCAGCATCCGCACTTCCGCCTGCCATTCCGGCAGCCACGGGAATGCTTTTTTCTATGCGGATATCTACTCCGCCTGATGCAGCAGCGGCCTTCAGATAGCTCTCGGCGGCGCGGTAGGCAACGTTATCCCTTCCACTTGGAACGTTACACGAATCTGCTGAAATCGTTATCTCACCCGATACATTTTTCTGCATATATATGTTGTCACACCAATCCACAGTCTGCATAAGACTGACAATGCCGTGATATCCGTTCGGGCGCTTATTTTCAACATCCAGAAAAAGATTCAATTTTGCATAGGCTTTTTCCAAAATCATCAAAATCTCCCCTTTCCAATCAAATTGTATCATACTCGTTCGAAAAAAGGAAGAGATTTCGGAAAAAAAGATAAATATTAACATTTCTAACTATTGACGGAAAGCAAAAAAAGAGATATAATAATATTATTCACAAAGAAATTATCGAGGAAGGATAAGGAATGTTTGATTTTAATGACAAGAAGAAAAAAATAATCACCATCTGCGCTTCGGTATACGCGGTTTTGGTGCTTCTTTTTGTGCTGATTGTAAACTTTGATAAGTTCAGTGCGTGGGGACAGTGGATCAACGATAAGTTTGACGTGTTCTCTCCGATCATCATCGGCGCGATCCTGGCCTATCTTTGCGCCCCGCTGGTGCGCCTATTCCGCAAGGTTATTTTAAAAAGAATGAAGAACAACCGGGCAAAGCGCGGGCTCTCTATTTTGTTTACTTACATTTGCGTGTTTGGTCTTGTGTTTGCCTTTGTTGCCTTGATCATTCCCCAGCTCTTAAGCAGTGCCGAGGAATTTCTCAAGAAGATGACGGACGGCACGTATCTGAACAATGCCATTGAATCGGTAAACAATATTTTGAACAAGCTCTTGTCCGCCAAGGGCGAGGAGCAGTTTGAGTTCATCGAAAAGCAAAAGATCATTGAATACATCCGCAAGTTCTTTGACAACTCCGGTGCGATCTTCCAGCAGCTTGGCAACTTTGTTCTGGCATATGCCTCCAACTTCGTTGTAAGTATTAAAAACATCTTCCTTGGATTCCTTATTTCTATATATTTCCTTATCTTCAAGGAAAGGATCTCCGCACAAACCAAGAAGCTTATGCTCGCGATCTTCCCCAAGAAGCGCTATGAATCTCTTGCGTCCTGGGTCTCATATGCCGATAGCACGTTTGGCGGATTTGTCGTAGGCAAACTGATCGATGCCCTGTTTATGACGGTTGCCTGCTCGATCGTATTTGGCATTGCCGGCATTCCCTATACCATTCTGATTTCGGTTATCATCGGTATTTCCAACATCATCCCCTTCTTTGGCCCCTTCATCGGTGCGATTCCCTCGGGCTTTATCGTTCTGATCGCATCGGACACCTCCAAGCTTCTTTTGTTTGTTGTTTTGCTGCTTCTCATTCAGCAATTTGATGCAAACGTTATGGAGCCCAAGATCGTTGGTGACAAGACGGGACTTACCTCGCTGGGCGTTATCGTAGCCGTCCTTATTATGAGCGGATACTTCGGAATTCTCGGCACCTTCTTCGGTGTACCGATCTACGCGATCCTTTGCTCGATCATCGGAAGTCTGGTAGACGGCGGCTTAAAAAAGAAGGAGCTTTCCACCGACCTTGCCGATTATTATCCGGAAAATTCTCTGGTAGACCCCCGAGAACAAAAGGAAAGAAAGAATCTCTTCAAATGGCTGGGCTCTCTCTTCCTGTTCATTTGGAACAAAGCCAAAACGTGTTCAAATAAGCGTAAAGAAAAAAAGCTCAAAAAACAAGAAACCCAAGATCAAAACCTTGACTGATCTTTTGTTTGAGTGGAGGTTTAACAAAAAATGTCAGAAACTGTGAAAAAAGGAAGCATTTCCGTAGAAACACAAAATATATTTCCTGTCATCAAGCGCTGGCTTTATTCCGAGAAGGATATTTTCCTGCGCGAGATCGTCTCCAACGCCACCGACGCCATCACAAAAATGAAGCGTCTTATGTCGCTGGGACAGATCCCCTCAACGGATGAAGCCTACCGCATCGATGTCATTCTTGATAAGGATGAAAAAACCATCACGGTGAGCGACAACGGAATCGGTATGTCCGAGGAGGAGCTGACCAAATATATCTGCCAGATCGCACTTTCGGGTGCCGTAGACTTCATTCAGAAATATGAGGACAAGGGCGATTCCGCGGCCGGCGGCATCATCGGTCATTTCGGTCTTGGCTTCTATTCTGCCTTTATGGTAAGCGAAAAGGTGGAGATCATCACCAAATCCTATACCGAAGCCCCCGCCGTGCATTGGAGCTGCTCGGATGCCGACGAATACGAGATCGAGCTTACAAGCCGTCCCGAGGGACGCGGCACTACCATTGTCATGCACATTGCGGCCGACGAGGAGGAGTATCTGAACGCCTTTAAGCTGCAGGGTATTCTGAACAAATACTGCGCCTTTATGCCTATCGAGATCTTCTTCCGCGAGGTTGGCAAGGAGAAAAAGGAGGAAGAAGGTGCACAGAAAAAGCCGCTGAACGACACCACGCCGCTTTGGCAAAAGCCCGCGTCGGAATGCTCTCCCGAGGAATACAATGCCTTTTACAAAAAGGTGTTTGCCGATTACCGTGATCCCCTTTTCTACATTCACATCAACGCCGACTATCCACTCAATTTCAAGGGAATTCTCTATTTTCCCAACATTGCTAGCGAGTTTGAATCGTTGGAGGGACAGGTCAAGCTGTATTACAACCAGGTGTTTGTCGCTGACAACATCAAGGAGGTAATTCCCGAGTATATGCTGATGCTGAAGGGCGTTTTGGATTGCCCCGAGCTCCCCCTTAACGTGTCCCGAAGCTATCTGCAGACAAACTCCTACGTCACCAAGGTTTCCGCGCACATCGTAAAAAAGGTGGCCGATAAGCTCAATGCCCTTTGCAATACCGACCGCGAAAGCTATGAGAAGATCTGGGAAGGCATCAAGGTATTTGTGGAATACGCCTGCATCCGTGACAAGAAGTTCTACGACCGCGTCAAGGATTCCCTGCTCCTCAAGCTTACGGATGATTCGCACGTCACTGTGAAGGATTATCTGGAGACCGCAAAAGAAAAGCACGAAAACACTGTTTATTATACCTCGGACAAGGCTCTTCAGGCGCGCTACATTTCTCTCTTTGAGGAGCAAGGCATTAAGGTGGCTTCCTTTGACAAGGCGGTGGAAACACAATTTTTATCCGCTCTTGAGCAGCATATGGAAAACGTCCGATTTATCCGTGTTGACGCAGATGTGGCTTCAGCACTCAAATCCGAGGAAACGACCGAGGAAAACGAGGAGCTTATCGCACTCTTCCGCAAGGCAAGCCAAAACGAGCAGCTGAAGGTAAAGACCGAGGCACTCAAATCCGCCAAGACCCCCGCTATCCTCAACCTGGACGAAAATGCCAGACGCTTTGAGGATATGATGCGGATGTATAACAACGCCGATATGCCCACCTCCTTTGCTAAGGAAGGGGAAACGCTGATACTCAATACCACCTCGCCGCTCATCTCCAAGCTGATCTCCGACCTCAAGGCGCAAAACCATGCGCACGCCGAAAAGCTGGCTGCGCATATCTACCGTCTGTCGGTAATCTCTCAGCGTCGTCTGACTGCCGAGGAGATACAGACCTTCCTTGACGAGACCTTTGCACTTCTGGAGGAAATCTGATGAAACACATTGAATATTCCCCCTCGGGTGTATGTTCTCGAAAAATCGAGATCGACGTGGAGGACGGCATCATCCAAAGTGTGACCTTTACGGGCGGTTGCTCCGGCAACACGCAAGGCGTTTCCCGTCTGCTTGTGGGAATGCGCGTAGAGGACGCCATCGAGCGTCTGGACGGAATTCGATGCGGCTTCCGCCCCACGTCCTGTCCCGATCAGCTGGCAAAGGCTCTCAAAAAGAGTCTTGCTGACTGAATTTTTACCATTTTATTTATAATTTGCAAGAAAATTGTTGACAAAGGATGAATTCGGTTGTATAATAAATGCATATTGATAGAGGCGCGAGCTTGATAAGTACTCTGCCAAAACGGTGATACAGCACCGCAGAGAAAAGGCAAGATCGCCGAAGCAAACCGTTCTCTGCTTGGAGCGATTTGTTGGATTGTCGCAAAATATGCGCCGGTCTGTCACAACTTGTGGAGCGCTATCGGATTTACATACCGTTTTGTTCGAAGTATGGGAGCCGTAGCCAAGCTATGTCTCCCTTTTCTATTTTTGTAAGCAAAAAGCTGACTATAAAAAACAAGAAAGGAATTTTTGCAGTATGAAACGCAAAATCATTCTCAACGCGGTTGTAATTGCAATCATGTTGGCTCTGTTCATCGTGCTTTCTCTCATCGTAAACAACGGTGCTGTGGGACAGTATATGGACGCTGACGGATTCATTATGACCGAAGAAGAAGTGGCGGCATACGTAGCTGAAGGCGGTGACCTCGAGGAGCTTTCGACGGTAGATACCCCCTACTACGCTACATATCTTGCTCTTCTGCCCCCCGTTATCGCCATCGTTCTGGCGCTGATCACCAAGGAGGTATTCTCCTCTCTGTTCCTCGGTGTGCTTTCGGGCGCACTCCTGGCCAACAACTTCAACCTTGTTGGAACGCTGACCACCATTGTAAGCGACGGCTTTATTGCGTCGGTTGCCGACTCCTGGAATGCAGGTATTCTGATGTTCCTGGTGCTTCTGGGCATGATGGTCGCTTTGATCAACAAGGCAGGCGGCTCACGCGCCTTCGGTGACTGGGCACAGTCTCACGTCAAGACTCGCATTGGTGCGCAGCTTGCCACCTTCGCGCTTGGCGTACTGATTTTCGTCGATGACTACTTCAACTGTCTGACCGTTGGTAGCGTAATGCGCCCTGTTTCGGACAGCAAGAACATTTCACGTGCAAAGCTCGCGTACCTCATCGACGCTACCGCCGCCCCCATCTGCATGATCGCCCCCATTTCTTCTTGGGCGGCCGCTGTTGCCGGCGTTGTGGTTTCGGTGAACGGTCTTTCTCTGTTCATCAAGGCCATCCCCTACAACTTCTACTCTCTTCTTACCATCGTTATGATTCTTTTCATCACGCTGGCTAAGTTCGATTACGGACCTATGAAGAAGCACGAGCAGAACGCCCTGAAGGGCGACATCTTCTCCGAGGGTGAGCGCAACATGGGCGACGGCGAGGAGGCTGAGTACAACGCCAAGGGTCGCGTGATCGATCTGGTTCTTCCCGTTGTATTCCTTATCATCGCCTGCATCATCGGCATGATCTACACCGGCGGCTTCTTTGACGGCGAGACCTTTGTAAACTCCTTTGCAAACTGTGATGCTTCGGTCGGTTTGGCTCTCGGCTCTGCCGTTGCCGTTCTCTTCACGGCCATCTATCTGATCGCGCGCCGCGTGATCTCCTTCAAGGATGCTATGGCTTCGCTTCCCAAGGGCTTCTGTGCTATGGTTCCCGCCATCCTGATCCTTTGCTTCGCTTGGACGCTGAACGGCGTGACCGGTACGCTTGGCGCTGCCGTATACGTTCACGACCTTATGAAGGGTGCGGCTGCCGGTCTTACCATGCTTCTGCCCGCTATCATCTTCCTGGTTGCTTGTTGCCTGTCCTTTGCCACGGGTA
>CAJGDZ010000069.1 GCA_904502055.1 uncultured Clostridia bacterium
ACCTTGGCTTCATCTATGCCGGGTACGCCTACATTGACATCAAGCACGTGCACACCCTTGTCCGCCTGGCGAATGCCCTCGGAAAGGATGTCTATGAGGTACGCTATACTGACCCCAAATGGGTATGTATGGAAGGTCACGCCGGCTTTTATTTTCCCGAAGGCGGAGAGGTCTTTGTCCGCCGCTATATCAGTACCTCGGACGAGGAGTCCGGCGTGTTCGGCAACAATTTGGAGGAGGGAATTCGCTGGGAAGAGGCCGAGCAGCCCTTCTTTGAGGTTCGTCTGGAGCACGGCGAAAATCCGAAGGAGGCAAGCTATGCCTACGTGACCTTGCCGTACGCCACGCCCGACAGCTTGGATGCCTACGCCAAAAAGCCGAACATAGAGATTCTTTCCAACACCGAGGCCCTTCAAGCGGTACGCGAGAGGGAGAAGAGCATTGTGGGCTATGTGTTCCATAAGGCAGGAGCTTTTGAGGCAATTACGGTCGACAAGCCGATGCTGGTTATGACGATGCCGAAGGAAGAAAACCGACTGGAAATCAAGGTCAGCGATCCTACGCGTGAGCTTTCGGAAGCAAGGCTGACCCTGGACGGTGAGTGGGGCATCGTAAGCTGTCACGAGCGTATTCGCGTGTCCTGTGAGAACGGAAAAACCACACTTTGCATCAACTTTAGCGCGGCTAACGGCCGAGGACTTGATGCGGTTCTTGAAAAAATGCCCGACTATTGGCGCTCGAGCCTTGAGGATGTTGAGGAGACCCTTAAGCTTGTCAAACGCGGCAAGGTCAGCGTGATTGCTACCTCGGCGGGCGGCAGACCCATCTATCAGGTGGAGTATGGCTGTTCAAACGTAAAGCTCGGCACCGCCAATCTTTGCAGCTCACTGGGGGCGAACAGCAGTAAATATTATGCCGACAAATCGGGGGCGGATTACACGCCCACCTTCCTCATCGACGGCGCCATCCACGGCGGCGAGTTTGAGGGCACGGTAGCCATTCTCAACCTCATCAAATTGATGGAGACGGGTACCGACTATCGTGGGGAAGCGCACCCCGAGCTGCTTGAAACGATGAACCGTCTGCATCTTGTTTTGGTGCCGATCAGCAACCCCGACGGCAGAAGCCGTGTTCCGTTCCGCTCGTTTGTGGGCAAGACCTTCTACGATCTCCGTTATTATAATCAAGGCACGTGGAAGGACGGCACGCTTTGCGGTTGGCCGGGCTGTAAGACCGTTCACCCCATTAAGGATGCTTCGGAATTCCTTGGGGCCTACTTCACCGATGACGGCATCAATATGATGCACGAGGATTATTTCAGCAATCACGTATGCAATGAAACACAGGCACTTTTTGAGATCTGCCGAAGGGAAGCGCCCGATTTTTCGGTGCTCCTTCACGGCGGAAGCAATGCCACAAGCTGTCTTGTGCCGTATAACTATACCACCAAGGCCTCGCTGGATGAGGCGGTCAAGGTCAGCCGTAGCCTGAAGGAGCGCTGTGACGGCGAGGGCGTGCGCTATGAGATCTACAAGGGAAGCGGCTTTGGCGCAGGCTTTATGCTTTGCTCCGCGATGCATCACCTGTGCGGTGGCACGGTCATCACCTATGAATCCAATCAAGGCCTTTGTGACCACGGGAACGTGATCTATTCGTATGACGAGATCTACCGTTCGCACCTGCTTCTCTTTGAGGAGGTCGGAGAGCACCTCTTGGAGAAGTACGGAAAACCGAAGGTATAAAAGCTCCAAGTTGTATTTTTATACTATGAAACCAAAACAAAAACGGAGTCCAATCGGGCTCCGTTTTTTGCTTTGCTTGGATTTACTTCCAAGCCCCTCCTGCACCTTGCGCGGTAGGGGGCGCTCGGTTCACGGTGGTGAGGGGGTGACTCGCATTGCCTATGAGGTCTGCCGGGTGAAAATATTATGAAATTTGTTGGGTGTATCGACAACTTACTCTTGACATTTTAGTGATTTTATAGTATTATATATTATGTATAGGTATGAATATTTTTGGGCGTTGTTTCTGTGCAATTTGGCAATCTGCTCCGGAACCCGGCGAAACGAGATAAAACCCTTTGGTCGGGGATTCGGTTGTGCAAAAGAGCAAGGCACACAAAAAGAATGGGGGTTGAGGAACATGTATAAGCACTTTTTTAAACGGTTGATGGATATCATCCTCTCTTTGATCGGTATTTCCGTGTTGGCCTTACCGATGCTCGTGATTGCCATCCTTGTCAAAATTGACTCGCGCGGTCCGGTTCTTTTTAAGCAGAAGCGCATTGGATACAAGGGAAAGGTATTTGAAATTTGGAAATTTCGCACGATGTGTGTCGGCGCGGAGCAAATGGGCTCCGGCGTATATTCGGGTAAGGGTGATTCGCGTGTGACCCGCGTGGGCAACATTCTCAGAAAGACCAGCCTGGACGAGATCCCTCAGCTTTTCAATACGCTTGTGGGCACGATGAGCTTTATCGGCCCCCGTCCCCCGCTTACATATCATCCTTGGCCCATCGAGGAATACACCGATGAGCAACGCCGCATGTTTGACGTTCGACCGGGTATCACCGGCTGGGCGCAGGTGAACGGACGCAAGGGCGTGGAGTGGAATCACCGCATTGAGCTGAACGTTTGGTACGTGGACCACGTATCGCTTTGGCTGGATATCAAGATCCTGTTTCTGACGGTATGGAAGGTGGTATCCAATGCGGATAACGAAAACACGGAAGCTACGGTGGTCAAAGCCGAAGGTGAGGCAGAAAAGGAAAAGGTACAGAAATAATGGCACTGAAGCTGATGTATATCACCAATCGCCCCGAGGTGGCTCAGATCGCGGAGAGCGCCGGGGTTGACCGGATCTTTGTGGATCTTGAATACATAGGAAAAGCCGACAGGCAGGGCGGAATGGATACCGTCCAGTCGCGCCACACGCTTGAGGATGTCAAGCGCATTTCCGAGTCTATTCAAGCGGCTGAGCTTCTGGTGCGTGTCAATCCCATTCACGATGCGACTGCACAATACGGCTCCTCCGAGGACGAAATAAATGCAGCCATTGAAAACGGTGCCGACATTCTGATGCTTCCGTTTTTCAAGCGTGTTGACGAGGTGAGGCGTTTTTTGAGGGCCGTGGACGGAAGAGCCAAAACGATGCTTTTGCTGGAAACACCGGAGGCGGTGGAGATTGTTGACGACATTTTGCGCTTGGATGGAATCGACTCGATCCATATCGGCCTCAACGACCTCAGCCTCGGCTATGGAAAGAAGTTTATGTTTGAGCCGCTTGCCGAGGGCTTGGTGGAAACGCTTTGCTCCAAATTCCGAAAGGCGGGAATTGCCTATGGCTTTGGCGGCATAGCGGCGTTGGGAAAGGGAATGATCCCGGCGGAGATGGTGATTATGGAGCATTACCGTCTGGGGTCGACATGTGCCATTCTTTCCCGTAGCTTTTGCAACGTGGACAAGATCGATCATTTGGGTGTCATTGCTTCTACCTTCATCGACGGACTTCTCGAGATCCGTGCCTTTGAGGACAAGTGCGTCTCGACGGACTCGGGCTCCTTTGAGGACAACCGTTTGGAATTTGCAAGACGCGTGAAAGAAATTTGCGGAGGCATACTGTGAACCTGCTGATAACCGGCGCCTGGAACGGTGCTAAGGAGCATATATCGGAAATCGAGGCACTTGGACATTCCGTTGTTTTTATGCAACAGGAGGCCGAGGCGCTCCCGTGTGACCCTATGTGGGTTGAGGGCGTGATCGGAAACGGGCTGTTTTTGTCTCACGAAATAGAGCAGTTTGAAAATCTGCGCTATATCCAGCTGACAAGCGCCGGCTATGATCGTGTGCCGATGGATTATGTCCGCAAAAACGGCATTGAGATCCACAACGCGCGCGGCGTATACAGCATTCCTATGGCGGAATTTGCGCTTTGCGGCGTGATGTCGCTTTTGGGACGTATGCTGGCTTTTGCCAAAAGTGCGGCCGCACATCGGTGGGAAAAGCAGAGAGGCGTTCGGGAGCTGTTTGGAAAGACGGTTGCCATTGTGGGCTGCGGTAACGTGGGCACCGAATGCGCAAAACGTTTTTCGGCGATGGGCTGCCGTGTGCTTGGTGTGGATCTTTATCCGCGCGAGGATGCTTGCTACGAGAGCATATTGCCGCTGGAACAGCTTTACGAGGCGCTGAAGGAGGCCGATGCCGTGGTGCTGACGCTTCCTTATACTGGGGAGACCCACCATCTGATGGATGCGGAGGCGCTCTTGCAGATGAAGCAGGGGGCGATTCTTGTTAACATTGCCCGAGGGGGAGTAGTGGATACCAAGGCTTTGATCACGGCTCTTACCGACGGCCGCCTTGGCGGTGCGGTGCTCGACGTTTTTGAGGAGGAGCCGCTTTCCGAGGACTCACCGCTCTGGGAGCTTGAAAACGTGATCGTCACCCCGCACAACAGCTTTGTGGGAGACGGAAATGCTGAGCGATTGCTTCGGGTCATTTTAAAAAATCTGTCCGAAAGATAAAAGGATTTTTGAGTTATGCAAAAAAAAGACGTTTTACTGATTGCAAATTATTGGCATTTTGAGGAGGAGAAGGCGAGCAGCCGGTATCGCTCCTTTGCGGATATTCTGTGTAAGGAGTATAACTTGGAGGTCATTACCTCTACCTTTTGCCATTTGAAAAAGACTCAGCGTGACGAGCAAGCGCTGGGGCTTGATAAGCTTGAATATAAAATGACACTTCAATATGAGCCGGGCTACCCGAAAAATATTTGCTTGCGCCGGATCTTAAGTTATACAAAATTCGGAAAGAACGTGCTTAAATATCTGAAAGCCAGAAAAAAGCCGGATTGCATTATCGTTTCCGTCCCTTCACTTGTTGTTGCCGACTGCGTAACTCAATTTGCCAAGAAGAACGGGATTCCTGTTATTATTGACGTTCAGGATCTTTGGCCGGAGGCTTTTAAAATGGCATTGAATATTCCGGTCGTTTCCGATATTCTGTTCTATCCCATGAAACGGCAGGCACGCCGTATTTACCGCAATGCGGACGAGATTATGGCGGTTTCGGATACTTATGTTTCGCTTGCCAAAGAGCAAAACCCGAATTGCGGGGGACTTAGCATTTATATCGGTACGGATAGTGAGCTTGTAAAAAGCAAGATGAGCACTTGCTCGGTAAATAAGCCTGAGGATGAGTTCTGGATTGGTTATGTTGGTGCCTTGGGGCATAGCTACGATATTAAATCTTGCATTTTGGCCCTCAAGCGCATCAAGGAGCAGGGAGTCGATAATGCTGTTTTCAAGGTGATGGGCGAGGGCGTTTTGCGCAAAGAATTCGAGGAGTTTGCTGAAACGCAAGGGGTTCGTTGTGATTTTACCGGCCTTTTGGAATACGGACAAATGATGCGGACGCTTTCAGCGTGTGACATTGCCTTGAATCCCATTGTTGGAACGTCGGTTTCCTCCATTATCAACAAGGTTTCGGATTATGCCGCTGCCGGTATGCCCGTTGTGAATACGCAAAACAGCGAGGAATACAGAAGGCTGTTGGAGGAGTATGAGGCGGGAATCAACGTGGAAAACGGAAATCATGAGGCCCTGGCCGACGCTATTTTACGCTTGTACCGCGACGCTGACCAAAGAAGCCATATGCGCCAAAATGCATACCGTATGTTTGAGGAAAAATTTGACAGACAAAAAACCTATCACAAGCTGGTTTCAAAAATCGAAGAGTTACTGAAATAAACATCTGTAGGTGGTTAAAACGATGAAAGTACTGATACTGAGTCACAATCCAATGACCACACATAACAATATGGGAAAAACCATGGCCACGCTTTTTCGCGCGTTTGCGCCCGAGGAGCTTTGCCACCTTTACGTCTATCCCACGATCCCGGATGTGGATATGTGTGCTTCCTATTATCGGATCACCGATAAGGATGTTTTGAAAAGCTATTTCCGCTTTCGCGTTAAGGGGCGTGAGATTGGGCATAGCGAGATCAATACCGAAAAGCATGAGCTTTACGAAAATGAGCGGGACGAGTCGCTGTATCGCAATAAGAAGAACAAGACGCCGTTCCGTATGCTGATGCGCGACTGTATGTGGCGATTTTCCCGCTGGTACGAAAAGGGGCTGGATGCCTGGATCCGCGAGCAAAAGCCCACGCACCTCTTCCTTGCGCCCGGCTCGGCTAAATTTATTTACGACGTGGCAATCAAGATTGCCAAAAAGCATAATCTGCCGCTGATCACTTACATTTGCGACGATTATTATTTTGTTAAGCCTGCCGCTACGCTTCTGGGGCGCATTCAGCAGAAAAGTCTGCGCCGAAAAATGGACAAGACCCTTGCGCGTTCTCATCAGATCATCACGATCTGTCACGAGCTGGAGAAGCTCTACGGTGAGAAATTTGGCGTGCCGACCGTCACGGTGATGACCGGTTCGGATTTTTCGGTGGCATCGGCTCCGCGTGAGCGCTCGGAGATTCGGTCGCTGGTTTATATGGGCAACATTCGTTGCAATCGTTTTCGCTCCTTGGCCGAGATCGGTCGCGCACTGGATGAGATCAATCGCGAGAGGGGCACCGCCTGTACGCTGAAAATATACAGCGGACAGCGTGACAAAGATATTCTTGAGCTGCTTGAGCCCATTCAGTCTGTGGAGTTTTGCGGCTTTGTTTCGGGCGAGGAATTCCGCCGCACCTTTGAGAGCGCCGATATGCTTTTGCATGTGGAAGCGTTTGACGAGGAGAGCATGGACCTTGTCAAGCATTCGGTTTCGACCAAGATTGCCGACAGCTTGTCCTCGGGGATTCCGTTTTTTGCTTTTGCCCCTGAGAATATCGCATCGATGGGCTACTTGCTTCGCAACGGTTGTGCCTTGACTTGCACCGAGGCGTGCAATTTGAAGGAAAAACTTTGCAAGGCACTGTTTGACGAGGAGCTGCGCTGCGAGACTGTTTCTCGCGCACTCGAAATAGCCCGCCAAAATCACGAGGGCGCTTCGGTTGCCGAAAACATAAGACGTGTGATCGCGGCGATTATGGGGAACTGAAAACAAAGAAAGGGAGGGAAGGCAACATGAAGGTCCTTCAGGTCAATTGTGTGTATAACAAGGGAAGCACCGGTAAGATCATGGGTGACATTCACGCTGAGCTGAAACGGCAAGGTGAGCAAGCGGTGATCTGCTATGGCCGAGGAGCGAGAACCTCCGATCCCGACGTTTATAAATCCTGTAGTGAGCTTTATGCTAAGCTTAACAATCTTGTCTCTCGTTTTACGGGGCTTATGTACAGCGGATGTTATCTGTCAACCGCGAAGCTCATTCGCAGAATCCGAAAAGAGGCACCCGATGTGGTGCATTTGCATTGCATTAACGGGTATTTTGTCAACATTCCGCGGCTCGTCACCTTTTTGAAAAACAGCGGAATAAAAACCGTGCTTACTCTGCACGCGGAGTTTATGCACACCGCTAACTGTGCTCACGCTCTTGACTGTGACCGATGGCTTGTGGGGTGTGGACATTGTCCCCGTCTCAGAAAGGAAACCAAATCCCTCTTTTTTGACCGCACACACATTTCCTTCCAAAAAATGAAGGAGGCCTTCGATGGCTTTGACAATCTGACCGTTGTCTCGGTCTCTCCGTGGCTGTCGGAGCGGGCAAGGCGCTCACCGATCCTTGCCGGCAAGGATCACCGTGTGGTGCTCAATGGCTTGGATACTGACATTTTCCGTGTGTATCCCGATGCGGGTCAGCTTCGCGCCGAGCTTGGGGTAGGGGATGCGAAAATGATCTTCCACGCTACACCCCACTTTACCGATGACAAGGATCACATCAAGGGCGGATACTATATTTTGCGTATGGCGGAGAATTTTCTTGCGCGCGGTGTGAACGCTAAATTTGTGATCGCCGGAAATTATCCGAGCGGTCTTGCGGTGCCGGAAAACGTGATCCTGCTTGGACGCGTATCCGATCAGGTGCGTCTCGCCGGGCTCTACGCGGCCGCCGATCTTACGGTGATCGCCAGCAAAAAAGAGACCTTTTCGATGATCGTGGCGGAAAGTCTTTCCTGCGGAACACCCGTTGTGGGCTTTGAAGCCGGTGCACCCGAGCAGATCACCGTGCCCCAATACAGTCGCTTTGTGGAGTACGGAAACACCCGGGCGCTTACCGATGCCGCGCTGGATGTTCTGAATGCTGCGCACGACAAGCTTGCCGTCTTGGAGGCGGGCAAGCAAAAGTACGACAAGGCCGAAATGGTGCGTCGCTATCTTGAAATTTACAAAGAAAATAAGTAAGGCCTGAAGGCCGGTTTTATAGAAAGGAGGACGTATGGCAATTCAGGAAAAAAACACGAAAACGCCCTCATTGTCTCTGTTCGTTCTGTATATCATTTTAACAATGGTAATTTATATGCTTCCGGCAGTAAAATTGCTTGTGCCATATATATTGGCCGGATCTTTTATGCTTCTTTTCCTTCCCGTTGCTATGATGAGGATGCAGCACCGGCCGGGATTTTTTATGTTACTGCTTGGTTCTGCCTTTGTTTCTGCCGCGCTTTATTTTGCCAACGGTTTTATGGG
>CAJGDZ010000070.1 GCA_904502055.1 uncultured Clostridia bacterium
GTCCATCAGGATACGCATCAACGCCAGGTTCATTTTTGGATTTTCTGCGCAAAGAACAGTCAGAAGCTGGCGCTCCGGAATGCGATTCTGCGCGGTGGATTCCATACGTCGAAAGAACAGATAGATCTGCTTAAAATCTTCCCGTTTGGGAATCAAATTCTCATCCTTGGTAAAGCTTGCTCCCTCCAAAACCTCCTCATACCGCTTGGCCGAGGCCGCAAGTGCTCCGAGAAAATTGCCGTTTGCGCGCATTTCTCGCACGATCAGCTGAACGCTTCTCACGCCATTATATTCGTTGATATCCACGTTGAAAAGAATATCTGCCGATTCACCGACCGAAAGGTTAAAGCTGTCATAATCCGCGTTGAACATCACCGCAGAAAGGCTTACTCCGTCCTTTTCCAGTTGAAGTTTCAAATGCTTTCCGCCGCTGATGGAATAGGACTTGACGATCTTGGCCCCTTCCAAGTAAAAAAGTGGGGTGGGATTGGCATTCCCGTACGGCTCCAAGCGCAGAAGCTGCTCGGCAAAATCCATACAGATCTCCCCTGCAGAAAGCTCGCAATCGGCATAGATCTTATCCTCCCAGGTCTCGGGCGGAAAATCACGCACGTAATCGTTAAGGCGTCTGCGGAGCTCATCCACGTTCCCTCTCGTTACGGAAAGACCGGCCGCCTGCTCGTGACCGCCAAACTTGACAAGACAATCTGCGCAAGCATTCAACGCATCCATCAGATTGACCCCCTCCACGCTTCGGCAGGAGCCCTTGCCCACCTCAAATTTGCCGGCTCCCGGCTCGGTGGAATCGTTGTAGGTGATCAGCACCGTAGGCAGATGATATCTCTCCGCCACGCGCGACGCGGCAATTCCGATCACGCCCGAATGCCAATTATCACCCTCGGCAATGATGAAGTGATCTTTATCAAAGTGATGGGTCGCTTCGATGCTTTCGTAGATCTGATCGATGATTCTCAGTTCCTCGGACTGTCTGGCTTTGTTGTATTCGCAAAGCGCGTCGGCAAGGATGCCTGCGCCCTCGTCACACCGCTCGTCCTCGTGTGTTAAAAGAAGCAGCTCGACCGCCTTGCTTGCCTCGCTCATACGACCGGCTGCGTTCATACGCGGTGCAAGTCCAAAGCCGATGGCTGAGGCAGTAAGCTTACCGTGCTTTTGCAGGTTGGCGCGCTCCAGAAGAGCACGAATACCGGGACGCGGCTTGGCCTTCATGATTTCAAGCCCCAAGGAAACGATCATACGGTTTTCGCCCACAAGCGGCATAACATCCGCCACCGTGCCGAGCGTTACCAGATCGGCATACATATAGTAATTTTTTCTGACGATCTCCGTTTTTTCTGCCTTGCCTTGCTCGGCAAGGAGCGTTTCGATCGCAATCACGAGCTTAAAGGCAACACCGACACCGGCAAGGTCCTTGAAGGGATATTCACAGTCCGGACGGTGCGGATCCACGACCGCACAAACATCGGGAAGCACCTCGGGACATTCGTGGTGATCGGTCACAACAACGTCCATTCCCAAGGAAGTGGCATATGCCAGCTCCTTCGCCGCACTGATACCCGTATCGACCGTAACGATCAGATCCACCTTTTTATCGGCAAGCTTTTCGATCGCCTCCATGGAAACACCGTAGCCCTCGCTGATGCGCTTCGGAATATAATAACCAAGCTTGATGCCCTGCTCGGTGGGATGAAGTCTTGCGTTCAGGTCCTCCAGATACAGAAAAAGCATAGAGGTCGATGAAATGCCGTCCACGTCGTAATCGCCGTAGATGGCAATGTTCTCCCCGTCCCGTACCGCGCGCAAAACACGCTCCGCCGCCTCTCGCATATCCTTCATCAGAAAAGGATCGTAGAGCACCGTTTCGGTAAAATTCAAAAATTTTTCTATTTTCTCGACGCTGTCGTATCCACGGTACAACAAAAGACGAACGATGGCTTCACAGAGTCCGAAGCGTTCGGCAATCTCTGAGGCTATCGCCCTTTCGGCTTCCGTCAATTCACGTCTGTATATTTCCCAAATCTTTTTTGGCTTCATAAATACCCTTTATTTGTTTTCTTTATCTAAAATTTGAACAATCTCCACGTCACAACGTGTTTTTGCCACCCGCCTTGCGTACAGCCACACAAAGAAAAAGCTGAGAACAAAACCAAGCACCATCGCCGCATAGTGCCAGATCTCCGTCGCCGTCACAGCGGTGGCCGCGAAGTAAAAGGCAACACCGATCAAAACCGGAAGCAAAAACACAAGCGCCGCGTATCCGAGAACGCGATCGGTCTTTGTAACCACAGTCACACGATCCCCCACCTTTGCACCGATCTCGTTGAGAGCCTCAGCCTCAAAGGTTTTGGCAGCTCCTGTAAGGGAGCAAATGCTACATCCGCCACCGTCCTTGTTCTTGTGGCAACCGTCGCACGCCGATTGTCTTTCAACCTCGACCGTTGCTCGATTGTTATTGGTTTTTATTACAGTTGCCGTTGTTTGCATGGGTTAAAATCCTTTCTTTATTGGCAGGTAAAGCGCCGCATAACGGCGAGAGCCACACGGACACCGTCCACGGCGGCACTGGTGATGCCGCCGGCATAGCCGGCACCTTCACCGCACGGATAGATGAGATCCTGCCCAACCGCGCAAAGGGCTTCCCCTCTCTGAATACGGAGAGGCGCGGAGGTGCGGGTCTCCACGCCGCTCAGAATGGCATCGTCTGCGCCAAAACACGCCATTCTCTTTTCAAACACCGAAAAGCCGCGCTTGAGATTCTCTGTCACAAAGGACGGGAGCACGTCAGCAAGCGAGGTCATGCGGCAATGGCCGCCCATATAGCTTGGCAGAATACGTTTGGGCTCGGTACACACGCGGTCATTCAAAAAGTCGCCCATTGTCTGGATCGGAGCCGCATAGCTCTGACCGCCCGCCAAAAAGGCACGCTTCTCCAGTTCTCTTTGAAACGCAATGGCTGAAAACACGTTGTCACCGCAATCGCTCGGCAAAACCGAAACAGCCACGGCGGCGTTGGCATTTTTTCCGTCTCGCGCATAGCGGCTCATACCGTTGACCACAACGCCACCTTCCTCAGATGCCGCCGCCACGACCTCGCCGCCCGGGCACATACAAAAGGTGTAAACACCTCTCTCGCCGCCCGTATGGGACAAATTGTATTCTCCCTTTCCAAGCTTCGGATGTCCGGCAAGCCGCCCGAAAAGCGAACGGTCCACATCCTCCTGCAAATGCTCAACGCGAACACCCACGGAAAACGCCTTGGGAACAAGAGCGAAATTCTTTTCCCCCAGCATCGCATAGGTATCTCTTGCACTGTGTCCTACAGCCAGAATTATACAACCGCAGACAATATCACCGCAGGTGGTCTTCGCTGTGATTTCCCGAGTTGCCCCAACAGAAAAGCCCTCAAGGCAACAGCGGTATATAAGGGTACCCCCAAGCGCCTCAACACGGCCAAGGATGCGCGAAACCACGCTCCTCAAAATGTCGGTTCCGATGTGCGGCTTGGCTTTGGTAAGGATATCGTCCGGTGCGCCAAACCGATGAAGCGTGCGCAAAACGTAGCCGCAAAGCTCGTCTCCGATTCGCGTAACCAGCTTGCCGTCCGAAAAGGTACCGGCACCGCCTGCGCCAAACTGAATGTTTGTTGAGGTATCCAATATTTTCTCACGGTAAAAGCGGTCGACCTGCGACACGCGATCCTCAATGTCTCCGCCTCGGTCGATCAGAATCGGGCGGTATCCCTGCTCCGCCAACACAAGTGCCGCAAACATACCGCACGGGCCCATACCGACAACCAGCGGACGCCCTGACATTTTTTCGTCACCAAAAACGATCTCCGGTTCCTTTTCGTCAAACGGCCTTATCGATTCCTTCGCCAAACGGGCGGTGTCCACCGAAACCGTCTCCGTCGCACGGGCAAGAACCGAACAAACCGCCCGGATATTTTCCTTCTTTCTTGCATCAATCGATTTCTTATAAATTTGAAAATGAAGCATATCGGGGGATATCCCCATACGCTTCATTTTCTGACCTGCGATATGAAGAAATTCGCTATCCTCGGCATCAAATGGCAAGGACAAATTGGAAACAAGAAATGTGTTTGCCCGCTCTCTCATGCTTCCAGATCAATCGCCGGATCCTGGTAAGGGGGCAAAATCGGTGCCTCGGGAGTATCGGTGGCATTACGAATGGCAAGCCAGAGAACAAAGGCAAGCAATGCACATACAATGAAGGCAATGATGTTGCTTTTTCTTCTCTTTTTGATAAGATCCGTATCGGAAACGGCTTCATTTACATCCGTTGAAATGTTTGGATTCATTGTGTTTCCCCTTTCCTTGATCACTTTTCCGCATCCGCGTTCTTTGATCGCGGAAGATGGTGCGTGGTATGTACCAAAAGCTGAAGCAACTCTTGTCTGAGCAGGTTGTAATTATAGTTCCGTTTGAGCGTGCCGTTAATGGCCGTCGAGATGGTTCCGGTCTCCTCGGAAACCACGATCACAATGGCGTCACTTGCCTCACTCATACCGATGGCCGCGCGATGTCTCGTTCCGAGATCTCTTACAATGTCATCGGTCGTGGAGAGCGGCAAGAAGCATCCCGCCGCACAAATATGGTGGCTGCGGATGATAACCGCGCCGTCGTGTAAGGGTGCATTGTTAAAGAAAATATTGCGAAGCAGGAAGGACGAGATCTGCGCATTGATCATCACGCCCGTCTTCATAACGTCGCCCAGCTTTGTCTGGCGCTCAATAACGATAAGCGCACCCGTTTTGCTTCGCGCCATATCGCAGACCGCCTCACAAATAGCCTCCACGTCGGCCGAAACCGCCTCGGCTTCACCGGTGTCCGAGACAAGTCCGCGAAAGCCGCGAATGGGCGAATTTCCCACCTTTTCGAGTGCCGCACGAAGCTCGGGCTGGAAAACGATGACCACTGCGATAAGTCCGATCTGATAGAAGTTCTGCAAAATGTATTTCACCGCATGCATATTCAAAACCGTACTCAAAACCAGAAGCGCGGAAAAAATACCGAGTCCCATCATAAGCTTTCCCGCACGGCGATCCTTCAAAAACTGAAAGACCAGGTACAAAAGAAGCGAAAGGACGGCAATGTCGATAATATCTACAAAAGAAATATCTTTAAGATATTTCCAGATGTTGTTTTGAAAAAAAGAACCCAAGGCGTTCATAAAAACATCCCCCTTATGTCGGTGCTTTGGCAGGCTATGCGCCGTCAAAGATATATTGTCAATTCTAAGGTAAAGCAAATCTTTTAAAAATTCTATTATATTATATCATATAATCGCCAAAATTTCAAACATTTTTTTAATTTTTTTGTCTTTTTTTCTATTACCGTTTTTCGGACTTTGAAATTTGAGGTCTTAATCAAAATCCGTTTCAGCACTTTTATCCATACACCGTTTGTTTGAAGCGAAAAAAGGAGAGAAATTCTCTCCCCTTTTTTAAATATGGAATTTAATGTTTTCAAAACAAATCACAATAAAAGTGATTGTACGCCATCAATGTTTTTTCTTGCGGCTGTTGATCATTTCATTCTTGATCGTCCAAAGCTTTTCCGAAAGGTCAACATAGTAATTGTGCGGGTTATTAAAGCGGCGAACCTCGTCCCATGTGCCTTCAATCTCTGCCTTGCAATGCGCACGAATTTCCTCAATGCTCGGAAGCGAATACACCAGCTCTCCGTCCCTGAAAATCGGAACCAGAAGCTCCTCAGCCTTGAAATTTTCCAACGTTTTGCGCTTCCAGGTATACTCCGGATCAAAAATCTCAATCGAGCCGGAATCGTCCACCGTCTCATCGTGCAGACAGATAAGGTCGGCCTCTGCCTTGCCCGTATCTCTTCCGCGCAAGCGATAGACCTTCTTGAAGTGCGGCGTTGTGATTTTGCCGACGTTTTCGCTGATCTTGATCTTGGGAAGGATCTCTCCGTTCTCATTTTCAACCGCACAAAGCTTATAAACACCGCCAAATACGGGATCACTCTTTGCCGTGATCAGGCGCTCACCCACGCCAAAGGCGTCAATTTCCGCGCCCTGGCGGATCAACTCACGAATAATATACTCATCCAACGAGTTGGAAACAATGATCCTACAGTCGGTCAGCCCCTCCTCATCCAATCTCTTGCGGATCTTTTTGGTGAGATACGTGATGTCACCCGAGTCGATACGTACACCGCACTTGGTAATTCCCTTGGGCAGCAGGATTTCCTTAAAGGCCTTGATGGCATTGGGAAGTCCGGAATCCAGCACGCTATAGGTATCGATCAGAAGCGTGGCATTTTCGGGATAGATCTCGCAATAGGTCTTAAACGCGGTATATTCATCGTCAAACATCTGAACCCAGGAGTGCGCCATCGTACCCGTGGCGGGAACGCCGTAAACAATATCACTTATGGTACACGCTGTTCCGGTACAACCGCCGATATATGCGGCACGTGCGCCGAGAATGGCCGCATCCGCACCTTGTGCGCGCCTCGATCCGAATTCGCTGATGGCTCTTCCTTTTGCCGCACGCGCAAGTCGCGAGGCTTTGGTAGCAATAAGAGACTGATGGTTGATCTGCATCAAAACGTAGGTTTCGATAAACTGCGCCTCAATGGCACGCCCTTTGACAATCATAAGCGGCTCTCCCGGGAAGACCACCGTCCCCTCGGGAATTGCCCAAATGCTTCCGGTAAAGCGGAAATTGCGCAAGAATTCCAAAAATTCCTCATCAAAGCATTTTCTTCCGCGAAGATACTCGATATCCGCATCGGTAAATTTCAAGTTCTGAATGTACTCGACGATCTGTTCCAGTCCCGCTACGATCGCGTATCCGCCCTCGTCCGGATTTTGGCGGTAGAACATATCAAAGTAAACAATGCGGTCACCGTAACCGCACTTGAAATACCCGTTACCCATAGTAATCTCGTAAAAGTCACACAGCATTGTAAAATTGTTTTGAATGTCCTTCATTGTTTTGCCTTTCTCTATGTTATCTTTTTTAAATTTCATCCTCGCCCTTATAATGCAAGGCTATAATCAATATCACACTGAAAAATGCCATCAGGCCGATTCCGAAAAGCCAGATCGGCTCCGGTCTCCAATCCCTGTCATTCTTTACGTAAAGATCCTGGCCCGGTCTTACCGCCATTTCCAGCTGCTCTCTTTTCTGTGTCGTACTGTAAACCGAAATGCTGCCAATTGAAAGCTTATAATCGTCCGGATGATCATCAAGCGGAGCACAGAAAATACGAATGCAACGAATGGGGTGCCCGTCGAAAAGCCCCTCGGTATTCACGTAGATTTCGGAAAGGGTATTTGCAAAAAGCGTGACAGTTGCCTCACTGATCGAAACATCGGTGCAGATCTGAACCGTAATACGGTATTTCTCGTTGAGTGCATCCGTATAAAACGCAAACGAAAAAGCGTCTACCGCATCAAAGGCTCTCTCTTCATCAAATAAGTAAACCAGCTCAGACTCGTAGTTGTTTTCTTCCCGCGGGGACATCTTTATCGCAAGAGCGCGGTTGGTCTCCTCATTCTTTTCCATGGCGATCGACTTGCACCCATCGCCCACATTCCAACCGTAGTAGTTACCCATCTGTGAAAAATCCCAAAGGCAAAACTCGCCGACAACACCTAAAGGCAGCTTGCCTTTATCTGTGCTCTCGCGATACTCGATGCTTGGAATTTTATCTCCGGAATATTTTTTTATCAAATCGTTCCAATCTTCTATGCGAAGCTTACCGAGCGCCAAAACGGAATTTTTCTCACCGAGTCTGGAGCCGGCATATTGAAACGTCTGAATGAGCTCGGTTGCCATAGCATAATCGCGAACAAATCGGGTTGAGAATACAAACCCCACAGCCGCCTCCTCACACGCCAGCGCATAGTAGCCGTGAAGAAGAGAGGCTTTTAAAAGCTCAACATCCGACATATCGGTCGGCTCCCAATGATACAAATACGTTTTTGCAATCGTGGGATAGACGCTGTGAATCCGTTCCAAATAGGAAGAAACATTCGCAACGTTCTCAAGACCGCGCTTGCCCCGCAGAGTCCCCTCGCCCGTAAGGCAAGCGCTCTCCAGAACAAGGCCAACCTTCATATTTTCCGAATATCTTTGCAAAAGCACGTTTCCGAGCGAGACCAAAAACACACACGGCGACGGTTCGCCATTGCTTTTTTCAAAGGCATCGGATATGGGGATCGAAACGCAAAGACCTCTCTCTGCAGACGCCTCGCAAACGGCAAAAAGAGAGTCTGCATATCGGCGTGTATATTCCTTCAGTGTCATATCCGAAAGCCGGGTCACATCGGCTGAATTTCCAAATATCAGCCCCGAAACCATACCGCGAGCACTACTGCTATAACGGTTACTCAGGAAATCGGTGCACGCATACAGCTTAAAAAGGTCCTCGGAAGAATCTGCAATCGGCGCCGGATATTTGTCCCACTCGGACGAAACCAAGCGCAAGAGAACGCGCATCCCGTTGCGGTAACTTTTCTGAACCTTGGAATCCAAAGCCGAAAC
>CAJGDZ010000071.1 GCA_904502055.1 uncultured Clostridia bacterium
ACAGCGAGCTTCTTACAGGAAGCGGGAATAGCCACTGCAAGCTTCACTGCAACGAAGGGACGGTAAAGTCTTACCTTAACAAGACCAACCTTCTCACCGTTTGCGTTCATATAGTCGATAACCTCTTCAGCAACGTCGCAGATAGAGCCCATAGCGATCATTACGCGATCAGCATCGGGAGCACCGTAGTAGTTGAAGAGCTTGTAGTTAGTACCGAGCTTAGCGTTAACCTTATCCATATACTCTTCAACAACTGCGGGAAGAGCATCGTAGTAGGGGTTGCAAGCCTCTCTGTGCTGGAAGAAGATATCACCGTTCTCTGCGGAACCGCGAAGTACGGGATGCTCGGGATTGAGTGCGCGTCCGCGGAACTCAGCGATGGCGTCCTTGTCAACCATAGCATCAAGCGTATCGTAGTCCCAAACCTCGATCTTCTGGATCTCGTGAGAGGTACGGAAGCCATCGAAGAAGTTGATGAAGGGAACGCGGCCCTTGATGGTGGAAAGGTGTGCAACGGCACCCAGGTCCATAACCTCCTGAGGGTTGGAGCCGGCAATCATAGCGAAACCGGTCTGACGGCAAGCGTACACGTCGGAGTGGTCGCCGAAGATGTTGAGCGCGTGCGATGCTACGCAACGAGCCGAGACGTGGATGACGCAGGGAAGAAGCTCACCTGCGATCTTGTACATGTTGGGGATCATCAGAAGAAGACCCTGAGAAGCGGTGAAGGTGGTGGTGAGAGCACCGGCTGCAAGCGAACCGTGAACCGTACCTGCGGCACCTGCCTCGGACTGCATCTCGGTAACCTTTACCTGCTCGCCCATAATGTTCTTGAGACCGGTAGCGGACCAGGAGTCCGTCAGCTCAGCCATTACGGAAGAAGGTGTGATGGGGTAGATCGCGGCAACCTCGGTGAACGCATACGAAACGTGCGCCGCCGCGGTATTACCGTCCATGGACATTTTTTTTCTTTGAATTGCCATGTTCAATTCCTCCTATTAAAAAAATATGATAAAATAAAAAATATCATTCCCATATATAATAGCACTTTTTTTGCCGTTTGTAAAGAGGTTTCTTTAATTATTTCTGCCAAAATTTTAACAAAGTTTTTGCCAAATTGCACAAAAGCCTAAATTTCAGGCAAAAAAAGGCCGCTTCTTGAGACGGCCTTGATATTTAACGGAGGATATGAAGTGAGTCGTATGCCGAGCGAATGACCGAGGCGGAATGGCGGAATCGTTCTTGCTCGCGCTCGTCCAGCGGGATCTTCAGTACGCTTTCCACACCACCGCGACCGACGACACAGGGAACGCCGATACAGACATCGTGTGCACCGTAGTAGTCCTCGATATACGCCGAGACCGGAAGGATGGTCTTTTCGTCGCGCATAATAGCGGACACGATGCGAAGCACCGCTTCGGCAATGGCATAATAGGTCGCCCCCTTGCCGTCTATGATGCGGTAGGCGCTGTTTTTGACCTCCTCAAAGACCGGCTCCAGGCTCTCGAGTGAGCAAAGCTCCTCGTTTTTACAACCGGCACTGCAGAAATCCACAAGGTCAACGCCCGAAATATTGGCGCTGCTGAACACGGGAAGCTCACTGTCGCCGTGCTCGCCGAGAATGAAGGCGTGCACGTTGCGCGCATCCACTCCAAAGCGCTTGCCAAGCAGATATTTCAGACGTGCGGTATCCAGCACCGTGCCCGAGCCGATGACGCGCTCGCGGGGCAGACCCGAGAGGCGGAGAGTTACCTGCGTCAGCACGTCCACGGGGTTGGTCACGACCAGCAAAATGGCTTCCGTGCCAACACGGCGGATGTTGCTCACGATGGTTTCAAAAATACGGACATTCTTTTCCAGGAGGTCCATACGCGTCTCGCCGTCCTTTTGCCCGGCTCCGGCGGCAATGACGATGATCGAGGCGTCGGTGAGATCCTCGTAATCACCGGCATAGATCTCCATTGGAGAATTAAAGGAGAGGCCGTGCGAAAGATCCTCGGCCTCGCCGACTGCTTTTTTTGGATTGGCATCAAGAAGCACCATTTCCGAAAAAAGGCGGCTTTTCATAAGGGTGTATGCCGTGGTCGCGCCCACAAAGCCGCAACCGATCACGGCGCATTTTCTTTTTTTAATCATAATCCGTTCCTTTCAATCAAAAGGTTTTTCTTAGTGTTTGTCAAAATTTCAGAATTAACCGTCAATTTTCCCTCAGCCAGCCCCTTGTGCGCTCGATGGCCTTGCGCCAAAGTGCGATCTTGGCTTCGCGCTCTTTTTGCGACATATCGGGCGTGAAGGTGTCGGGTGCATCCGCGCCGCCCTTTTCCATTGCCTTGCGCGCAGCACGGATCCGGGAGCCGAAGATCTCACCGGGATTGTGCTCTATCCAGCCGCTTTGCGGAAAGATCTGCTCAAACTCGCAGGAGGCAAAGGAGACGGGGGGCCGCCCGGTGTAAACAGAATGGCTCTTGACGAGGCCGTTCCCAGGTTCAGGGCAAGAATGTATTTGGATATATTATACTTCCTTTCGTTCGATTGCCTTGAGAAGGGCGGCGGTGTCGCAAAGATGGACGACGGATTTATGGAGAATGTTGGCGTATCTTTCGGGGTTTTGAGCTTTGGCGGCCTTGGCCGCCTGGAGCAGAGAGGAAGAAAGATGCGTTTCGAGATCGCCGTAAGCTTCAATGACCTTGAAGAGCATTTGCGTTTGCTCCGTCGGTGGAAACAGCAGAAGCTCACGCTTTGTGTCTTCCCAATCCGAAGGAAGCGAATTCAGCGCTTTTTGAGAGATCTCCAGCAAGAGGATGTCCTTTTTTATTTGTAAAAAGGTGTTATCCTTTTCGATTTCAAGTGTTTTACTGTTTAGTTTAGATATAATATTCGTGCGAATTTGTCTTTCTTGCATCTCGATGCGCTCGCTAAGTGCCGCACAAGCCTTGTTGAGGGGGAGGCTCGCGGCTGTCGGCCCGGACATTGTGTGAGCCAGCGCGGTGATCTGCTCGGAAAGCTCGAGGATGATTGCGTAAATTTCGATGGCAAGCTCTCGGCGCTTTTCAAGCAGAGCCGTCGCATCCCGCAAGAATGTGTCCCGAGCGTCTTTATGGAAAAAGGTGCTCATTTGTTCGAGATCTTTATCGGAGAAGAAGGAAATGTCCGCTCTTGCTTTTAAAAGGAGTGAGCGCAAATTTTCCTTTTCCGGGGTAAGGAAAAAGGGCGACGAATCGCCCTTTTGCTCCCCGAAAAGATCGGGCGTAAAATGGTTGTTATTTGATTTCGACATTGACCTTTTTTCCGGTGTTGCCGGCGGCCGCCTTGATCAAGGAGCGGATGGCTTTGGCAATCTTACCGTGCTTACCGATCACCATTCCCATGTCGTCTGCGGCAACGCTCAGCACCAGCGTGATGCTGTTTTCGTTTTCGCTTTCGGTAACGACGACCTCATCGGGAGAGTCAACGATGGCCTTGGCAATATCGATAAGGGTTGTTTTCAAATCTGCCATTTGTCTGTCCTCGTTCGGGCTCAGTCAACGATTCCGGACTTCTTGAGAAGAGCCTTTACGGTTTCAGTGGGCTGTGCACCCTTGCTGATCCAATCCTTTGCCTTTTCAGCGTCGATGCTGAGCTGTACAGGCTCGGAAATGGGGCTGTAGTAGCCGATCTCTTCAATGAACTTACCGTTTCTGGGGTAGCGGCTGTCTGCTACAACGAGACGGTATGCGGGAGCCTTCTTGGCACCGATTCTCTTAAGTCTGATTTTTACCATTTTTCTTTTCCTCCAAATATGTTTTTAATTGTTTTTTATAGAAATTCCGTTATCAAAACGGGAGTTTCATTCTTCCTTTGCCAAAGCGTGCAAGCTTTGAGGGGTTTGAGAAGGACTTCATCAGCGAGCGGATCTGGTCGAACTGCTTGAGAAGACGGTTTAGCTCCTCTACGGTGGTTCCGCTTCCTGCCGCAATGCGCTTCTTGCGCGAGGCGTTGAGCATTTCGGGCTTGGTGCGCTCCTGCTTGGTCATGGCCTTGATGATGGCTTCCTGATGTGCGATCAGCTTCTCGTCGATTTTGGCATCCTTCAGCTGTGAGGGCTTGATTCCGGGCATCATGGAAGCGAGCTGCTCCATACTTCCCATACTCTTGAGTTGGTCAAACTGATCCAGATAATCATCCAGGGTGAAGGTGGATTTGAGAATTTTTTCCTCAAGCTCCTTGGCCTTTTTTTCGTCAAAGCTCTTTTCCGCCTTTTCGATCAGCGTGAGAACGTCACCCATGCCGAGGATTCGCGAAGCCATACGGTCGGGGTGGAAGGGCTCGATCTTATCCAGCTTTTCGCCTGTGCCAACAAACTTGATCGGCTTTCCCGTTACGTGCTTGACCGAAAGCGCTGCACCGCCACGCGTATCGCCGTCGAGCTTGGTGAGGATCACGCCTGTGATGTCCAAAAGCTGGTTGAAGTGGTCGGCTACCGTCACTGCGTCCTGACCGATCATCGCGTCGATGGTCAGAAGGATCTCGGTGGGGGAGACCTCTGCCTTGATGTTCTTCAGCTCATCCATTAGCTCCTCGTCGATGTGCAGACGACCTGCCGTGTCGACGAAGACCATATCGTGGCCCTTTTTCTCGGCGTATTTGAGTGCTTCCTTGGCGATCTTTACAGGAGAATTTCCGCTTTCCATCGAGAAAACGGGGATGCTCAGCGTCTCGCCGAGGATCTCGAGCTGCTTGATTGCCGCGGGACGATAGATGTCACACGCAACCAGAAGCGGGTTTTTGCCCTGCGATTTGTAAAGACCGGCCAGCTTTGCGGCGTGCGTGGTCTTGCCCGCGCCCTGAAGACCGACCATCATAATAACCGTGGGGGGCTTGGGGGAGATGGTCAGCTTGGCTTGCGAGCCGCCCATCAGCGCTGTCAGCTCCTCGTTGACGATCTTGATGACCTGCTGAGCGGGAACCAGCGATTCTAAGACCTCGCTGCCGACCGCACGCGCGGAAACGGTGTTTACAAAATCCTTAACGACTTTAAAGTTAACGTCGGCCTCAAGCAAAGCAAGCTTGATTTCGCGCATACCCGCTTTGACGTCGGCCTCCGTGAGTTTGCCTTTGTTTTTGAACTTTTTGAAGGCGTTGCTTAGTTTTTCGCTTAAGCTTTGAAACATATGACACCTTCCTTTCCTAATATTTTACTTAAAGAGGTTGGCAAGAGCCTCCATTTCCGCAGTGAGGCTTTGAGGCAGATCCACCCCATTGCTCAGGCGGCGGATGGTTTCAAGGCGACGCTTGGCCTCCTCGAAACGCTCGACAAGGCCGAGCTTTTCCTCAAATCGGTGAAGCTCTTCCTCGGCCTTCTTGATCAGGTCTCTTGCGCCTTGCCTTGAGATCCCGATCTCGTCGGCAATCTCGGCAAGAGAAAAGTCTTCATTATAATATAAGGCGAGAACCGCCTGCTTTCTTTCGCTTAAAAGCTCGCCGTAAAAGTCGAGCAGGAGAGAAAGCTCTTTGACGTCTTTTTCAAACATAATTTCCTCTTGACGCGCTCTGTAAAGTAAAATACTTTACAGAGTATATCACGCTTTTGGGTCTTTGTCAAGAGGTTTTTTGAATTTTTTTTACTGCATATCCGTTTTTTTCTCCGTCGGGAAGCGCGAAAGGGCGAAAATGCCGATGGCCAGCAGAGTGAGAGAAAAGAACGGGGAGATCAGTGCCTTTGTGGGGGTGTTGCAAAGCGATGAGCGCTCAAGGATCAAGTGGCTGACTGCGGTCGGCACACAGAAGAAGGCACACAGCGGTCCGAGAACGGCAGACAGGCGGGGGCGTGAGCCGCCGATGCTCTCGCGGATCTCGGAAAGAAGGAAAAACAGGGTACTGAGGATGGAGAGCTGGAGAGAGTTCTTGATGGGGCTGTTAATGGCAACGTACATATTAAAATAGGTAAAGAACAGAAACGCGAACAGAAAAACAAGAACGGCGAAGCCGAAGGTGGCGTGTGCGGTGCCAAGCTTTTCGGTGCGCACCCCATCGGTAAAGAAAAAGAAAGAGGAGAGTACGGCGAAAATTCCCAAGATGGGGAGAAGTGCAGACGTGCCGCCCACAACGGGGAAGGACTTAGCCAGTCTTCCGATCAGAATGCACAGGCCGGAAAAGAGAAAGAGCGAGCCGGTCAGCTTGCCGATAACCGCACGTCCGATGCCGTCTGTCGATGCAAGTGTCGCATTCTTGGGAAAAAGCAACAACGCGGCAAGGCACCACAGAATGCTGAGGGCGTATAAAACCGTCGTAACGACCGTCAGCGGCGTGCTTGAAAAATATCCGACGTCCTGCTCGAATGAGGTGAGGAAGCAGGCGGTGCGAAGCCCCGATAAAAGGAGCGTGAGGATGATCGTGGAAAGAAAATAGAGCTTAACATTGGTTTTCATAGTGTCCCATCGCTTTCTTTTGGTTGGTTTTCTTCCTTATTATATAGTATTATACAACAAAATTGTTACGAAAGTGTAGCCGCGAGTGAATTTTTGTGAAATTGAGGGATTGTTTTTTGCTTAAAATGTGAAAAAAATACTGTTTTGTGAAATGTATACAAAAAACAGGGTGAAAAACATTGAAAAATTCTACATATACGAAATAAAGTTGGTGTTGCAATTCGGCTTAAAATGTTGTATAATAGTTAGGCTTGATATGCGATGAAGCAAGAGGTTGCTGCCTTGGAGACGTCCGGGGCAGGGAATTCTTGTGGAGTATGTCCGTTAACCGGGCGACAGAATTTCCAAAGATTGTGAAGATGTTTCACGAGTTCTCCGGAAGATTCACGTCACAGATGCTGATGCGACGGCGAGTTTCCGTTTTTATTAAGGGAACAAAAGAAACACTCGGAGCGGTGTTAGGGAGTTCGCCCCCAATATCAAAACGTGCGCACGCGTAAGCGGCGTACGAATTCAGTGAAGGAGGCAACGTAATATGGCAGTAAAGGAAAAGATCAGAGTCAGACTCAAGAGCTACGATCACACCCTCATCGATGCAGCCGCAGAGAAGATCGTGGATGTAGCCAAGAGAAATGGCGCAACGGTTTCGGGTCCGATTCCGCTTCCTACGGAAAAGGAAATCATCACCATCCTTCGTGCGGTTCACAAGTACAAGGATAGCCGTGAGCAGTTCGAAATGCGTACGCATAAGAGACTGATCGACATCATCAAGCCGTCGCAGAAGGTTGTTGACGCGCTTATGAATGTTGAACTTCCCGCCGGTGTTGAGATCGAGGTTAAGCTGTAAGGCAAGCCGAGGCTCACGCCGCAAAACAATGTCGTTATTATCAAGTGCGACTCGCGGTCGGGCGCGACCGCAAACGTCGGTCAAGTTGGCGTAACTCCGAAAGGAGAAATCCAAAACGTCAACCAATAACCACAGGAGGAAAAAATGAAAAAGGGTATTATCGGTAAGAAGATCGGTATGACTCAGATCTTCGACGAGATCGGAAATGTAATTCCGGTAACGATAATCGAGGCAGGACCTTGCGTAGTTACGCAGAAAAAGACTGCCGAAAACGACGGCTATGATGCAGTTCAGCTTGGCTTCATGGACGTTAAGGAAAAGCACATGACCAAAGCTGAGATCGGTCACTTCGCCAAGGCGGGTGTGCCCTTCAGAAAGCATCTTAAGGAGTTCCGCCTTGAGGATTGCTCCGCTCTTAACGTTGGCGATGTCATTACCGCCGATACCTTCGCCGCAGGCGACAAGGTCGACATTACAGGTATGACAAAGGGACGTGGATACACGGGCGCAATCAAGAGATGGAATCTTCACAAGCTCTGCGCAACTCACGGCGTTGGACCTATCCACCGTCAGCCCGGCTCTATGGGTACTATCGACCCTGCGAGAATCTTCAAGAATCACAAGATGCCCGGTCAGTACGGTAATGAGCAGGTAACTGTTCTCAATCTCAAGGTTGTAAAGATCGATTCCGAAAAGAACCTGATCGCAGTTAAGGGCGCTATTCCCGGCGCAAAGAACGGCATCGTGTTCATTCGCGACTCGGTTAAAGCATAAGCGGAAGGAGGATTAAACCATGCCGAATGTAAAAGTTTATAACATGGCCGGACAGGAAGTTTCCACCATGGAACTCGCTGACAGCGTGTTCGGTGCTGAGATCAACGCAGCCGTCCTTCACGCCGCAGTCAGAGCATATCTGCTCAACCAGAGACAGGGCACTCAGTCCACTCTGACCCGCTCCGAGGTTTCCGGTGGCGGCAGAAAGCCCTGGAGACAGAAGGGCACCGGTCGCGCCCGTCAGGGTTCTACCCGCTCTCCCCAGTGGACTCACGGTGGTATCGCTCTGGGCCCCAAGCCCCGCAGCTACCGCACCGATATGAACAAGAAGACCAAGCGCGTCGCTCTGTTCTCCGCTCTCTCCGCTAAGGTCGCTGAGGGCAAGCTCATCATCGTAGACGAGA
>CAJGDZ010000072.1 GCA_904502055.1 uncultured Clostridia bacterium
TCCCTTGCCCGACACGTCAGCGGCAAGAAACGCTACCGTTGTGTCTTTCAATTTATAGAAATCGTAGAAATCTCCGCCCACCTCTTTGGCGGCGATCATCTGCGCGTAGATTTTGTATTCCTCGTTTTCCGGGAAGTTTGTGGGAAGTGCCGAAAGCTGGATCTGCTTCGCATATTCGAGCTCCTTGTCGATGCGCGCCGCCGCTTCCGCAATATACCGCTTGAGCGTGGTAACGGTAGAGTTGATGTCGTCCGACAGGGACGAAAACTCCTTGTTGGATCGCACGTCCACCGTAACGTTCAGATCTCCCTTTGTGATCCGACCCAGTGTGTCGTTGACCTTCTGCAGATTGTTGATGATCACACGCTTAATGAGGATATAAATAAATACGAACAGCGTTGCAAAAATGATGACCTGCATAAAAATGCTTGTCAGCATCGAAGCATCGCGCATGAACATCGCCTCGGCAACAGGCATCGCCGCAATCAGACAGTATCCCTCGACAAACTTGAAGACATACATGTGCTCCGCACTCAGATCACTGACGCCGTCCACAAGATCCGCGTAATAGAGCGCCGTAGCGGTTCGGCCTTGCGTCATTTCCTCGGGAGGAGTAATTCCAATGGAAGAAATGTGCTTGCCGGCGTAATGATTATCAATAACAAAGGAAAGCTGCTCATCCAGAACCGCTACAAAGCCGCCGGTGCCGACGTGGCGATCCTTGGTGACATCGATAACAAACTCGTCAAGCATCTCGTGGAACTGCTCGGCATCGTAACCCACCTGAATAAAGCCGCCTGCCGCAAGATTCACCGCCGCATATTTTCTCCACACCGACTCATCCTTGCCTCTGGGAGAATAATCCTGAACAAAGGAGTCCTGAATCCTCAGCATATCCACAAACTCCTTGGATTGCTCCTTGCAATTCATATCATAGTGGATGCTGTCCGCTTCTGTGGAGCCTGTAATGATGCCATTGGCGTCAACAAGATTGATTTCCTTGATCGCGTATTTTTCCGTAAGGTCGGATAGCGAGACCGTGGGGGAATTTTCGTATTCCCGCTTGACCTGCTCTGCAATCTCAAGAAGATGATGATTGGATTTCTCTCTTACAGCATCCTCAACGTCGTTTATGGAAACCGTAAACACCTCCTGCGTTTCAATCTGCGCCATTCCATTCTGGAGAATGAGAGTGAAGGTGCTGGTAATGAGATAAGCAATCACAATGCAGCTGAGAAGTCTTCGCTGGAACGTGTTGGCGATCCCCTCCGACGTTTTCTTTTTAAAAAAGTGCTCGTGGCTGAAAAGAGAAACCAGTATGATAGACACACCGACAGCCACGGAATTGCCGAGCATCATCGGGCCGGTAGCTCCCTTGACAAACTCAAAGGCCTGAGAGGAATTATCCATATTGGTAATAAATATCAAGATCATGTGGATAACTTCGCATACAACGGCAATGCAAACACCGTAGCCCCACGTGGGCTTTTTGTTATCAAACATCAGCTTTCTGACCCCTGCCGCCATAAGACCGGCAAAGATCGTGGCCAGGCTGCACGCAAGCTGTGTATAGGCACCGCCGCCCCAATATACCGAAAACCAACGGTAAAGACCGCCGATAACTCCCGAAACAATGCCCGCAGGAGCACCGAATATCAGTCCTGCCGAAAGCGGCGCCGCATCGCGGACGTTTACAACCGTGCCAAGCCATTCCACACCGTAGCTTGACGCAAACATCGATACACCGCCAAACAGGATACCGATCAGGATTTGCTTCGTCATATACGGTAACTTCTTAAACTTCGTGTACTTATCGGCTAAATAAACACCAAGCACAAGAATACAGTTTATAAGTATTGGTATCGCTAATCTCATATTAATACCTCTTTATTAAAATAAACCTATGATCAGGTCCCACAAATAGCTTGCGATCAGATTACCGATTACACCAAGCGCCATCAGCAATACCATATATAAGAACATACTTCCGCGGCTGATGGATTCCTTTGTAACGTTATAATAAAAATTGAACTGTCCGTGCAGGTTATCTTCTCGACTCTGATTCCATTGATATGTGATGACATCCTCTCGGTTATAGTCCGCAGGAAGATATTCCTCATACAAATTTTCTTCCAGCCGATGAATGCGGTAACAGCCGGAATCGTTCAATTCATAATTTTCATCAATTGAAAGCGTAATAACCGCCTTTTTTAATTTCTGACGGTGAAAGGCTCCGATCCTTGTAATTTCCTCCGGCAAAAGCCGCGATTCGTTTACCCGAATGGAATATCCGTATTTTTCGGAAACCACAGGCGTTGTAATCAGATCGCGAAGTCGGGTAAGTGCATTTCCCATATCCACACGCGGCTTAAAGATGTCATTCAGGGATTTGTGCGGCATACGCCAAATAAAATATCCCTCGTCATTATCTAAAAACGGCTGCAATGTGCACAAATCCACATCAATCAGCGTACCGTCCGCCATCTGCTCCACTCGGTAATCCACGGTGCTGATGTGCACAATGTCTACCGTCTTTCCGTTATATGCGATCTCAGAGGTGTGCTCGTTTTTCTTGTAGTCAACGATACACGCCGCACTAAAGGTTGCTTGCAAAATTTTGGTATCGTTAAAAAGCAACGATACGTCTTCTATTTCGTCACGGGATACCGCAAACGGGACATATACGTGCAAGGCCTTGCTGAGCCTTATCCCCCGTATGCGTATGGCTATATCTACATAGCTCCTCCCCTTGGGGTTTAACCAATCGTTGATATATAACGTACTGGTATCGTCTCCGTCGATCCAAATGGCCCAGCCGTCATCGGCGAATTTTCTTTGTTTTTTAGACACAGATTCTCCCACCTCTCTATAAGGTCCTTTTTCCCGCAGAAAACCTTGCGGCAACAGTTTTCAGAACACGGTCATCCGTTACGACCGCGCCAATCCATCCGCGCAAAGCCTCTGCACATTTCTCTTAGTAACAGATCGTGCCGAAATATTGGCCGCAAGCGGCCAGATATTCTGCCAGATTGAGCTTTGTATCGATATCATATTTGTCTAAAATGGTATTGAGATCCGCAACCTTTTGGAAAATTTCCTTGATTTTTGCTTTTTCCTCGTCCGTGTAGAGCTCGTAGTTGTCCAACAGATCCTCAACCACAACCTTGAACTTCTTGATCAATTCCTTCTTTTCTTTCTCCATTGTTGTTCCCCTCCCGTTTTCCAACTTGATTTTTCATATTTCATTATTTTCCTACGTGTAAAAACAGATCCGTCCCCCTATAAATGGGAGAATAATCATGTTTTACAAATCGGTTCTCTCACCATAGCGTAATGCATAACGGGTGTTTTAGGTATCCGCTCTTCCTTCATCAAATTAAAACCGTAGTGCCGATAAAGCCCCACGTTCGCTTCCTTGTTGGTTTCAAGATAGGCAACCATCCGCTCGTCATCGCAAAATTGAAGCATCGGGCGCATTAGCCTGCTTGCGATTCCCTTTCCTTGCGCGTCCTTTTTTATGGAAAGATTATATAAATACCAATCATAGTTATCGGTGAATTCCTTTTTCAGATTCATCGCATACGTTTCGTAGGTTAAAAGTCTGCCAATGATCCCAAATCCGGAATGGAAGATAAGGCGGAGTCCGCCGTTCCTTAAAAACGGAAGCGTTTTACTGCCTGTAAATCCAAAGGGCAACCATACGGCAAAGCCGTTGATCTCCTCGCTGTCAGCGTAGATCACCGCGTCCTCCACCATGGTTTTCAAGGAGATCTGCATAATAAGCTTTGATGCCTTGGCATCATATTTTCCCTTCGTAAACCAATTGTGCAAAGGGTAGTCGCAGTATGCATCCGAGGCAACCTCCGCCAAACGGCCAAGATCCTTTTCCTGCACGATATACAGACCCGACGTTTCTATCGCCTTTTTGGCAAGCGGAATTTCTATTGTTCGAACCAATCTATCCACAACTACCTCCTGCACGTAAAGATGAATATTCTTAAGCCTTTTCGGAACGGACAAGCTTGTGCACAAACAAAACAACAAGCAAAACGAGGAACAAAGCCGCACACGCCCTGTGAAGGACCGCAAGTACAGCAACACCTGCCACATTCATAATAACGATACCGCTTATCAGTGCAATGCCGTAGAAAATTCTCATAAGCACTTCAAGCAAAGGAAGCTTCCACTCCTTCTTGGTAAGGACGGTGTAAACCACCAGAAGGACAACTCCCAAGGCAGAAATCGCGATATGAGCGGACATTCCGGTAAACCTAAGCAAAAACAGTGCCACACCCACAAGCAAAAGAATCGGGGCAAAAATCAAATCCTTTTTCATAGTCATCTCCTATAAAATAAATTTTTGTAAAGTAAAACCACTATTCTTTATCTACTGTGAATTTCTCCGGGCATAGAACTCACTTAGCGTTTTTCTTTCCCAGCCGATCAAGCCCGAGGAAGGCAAAGCCAACCGCCGCAAAGGCAACGGCAAGAATGCCGATCCACATCAAAACGCCGCCAACGCCCTGTGTGTCAAGGTTTACAAAGAAATAGGGATAGATCAGGGGGGTGGTTGTCGTGGGGATCAGAATGGAAGAATCAAACTTCAAAATAACAGCCTGGATCAAAAGGAAAATTACGTAAGCAAGAGGGAAACCGATCGAAGCAATGGGATAATACCACTTGCACGCTCTGCGCTCACGGAACAGGAACCAATCCGCTATGTACAAAATGGGAAGCACGACGTGGAAGCAAAGGCTACCGATGCGCCAGTTAAGCTGAGGGTCGCGACCCTCTGCACCCGCAAGCATGATATTAAACACAAGGAAGGTCAAAAGAATGCCGAGCATTCCGATAAATTTCAGAACGGGAGCAACGGTGACGTAGCTATCCTCTTTCTTTTTTGCCGTCTGGATCAAGGAGGCAAGCATCACGCCGATGCACAGAAAATTACTGAGATTGGTAAAGTGGACGTAGAAATCCCAGCGGATCATACGGATGTTGTCGAAAATTCCGAGGCACGCAACAAAGCCTACAAGACCGAGCGTGCAATAAATGGTTTGGAAGATGAGCTGCGCGGTTCTGTTTTTAATCATAAAATTTCTCCTTTATCTAAAAAATGATTTCCGTTATTCTTTCGGGTAAGATCTTAATTCAAGTATCTCAGCAGATTTCCGGCGAAAAGTGCATAAAGCCCTACCGTCAAAATGATACCGACAACGCCTGCAAACTGAACGGCAAAGCTGAGCTTGCTCTTTCCCCTTTTACGCAAGGAAACCGAGAAGCCAAGACCGAGACCGCAGAACAAGGCGGCAGAGGCGTTGATAATGGAAACGATCCAGCCGAGGATCCCCAAAAATCCCTTGTAACTGGGAGAAGATATCATACCCAGGAAAAGACAAAACGGTAACAGGAAAACGTATACGAGGATCAACAAAATGTTCGTGGCTATGCCTACCTTATCCAGCGTGCCGTAGACGACGCCCTCTCTTTTTTTCGTGCATACCGCAAGAAGAATGAATGCAACAAGTCCTACGATTGCCTCAATGATGGTATACAAAGTCATAATTTTCTCCTTTTTTGTAATGGTTATCGTTTGATGGATTCGGTTTGTAGGTTAATTATACTTGTTTGCGATGGGCTCATCGTATTCGTAGCGGATGGGCTTCCCTACGATGACAACCGCAAGAACAACGAAAAATACCTTTCTTTTTTTACAACGTGCTCTCCTTTCTTGGTGTTTTCACCATTATTTTTTCGATCGAAAGACCCTGATGACAGTTGGGAATCTTGACGCCGTAAAGCGATGTTGTCACTGCCTCCTCAAGAATTTAACGCAAACACGATAACAAACGCAATGGCAACAACGATATACGTAACAATAAAAACGGCGATAGGAATCAGCATAGTCAAAGCAATTCCAACCATAAGCCTTCTCTTCACCGCGACATCCGTCGCCCCGGCAAGCAAAACGATCTGCCAAATCAGCAGCGCCACCATAGCAACAGCGGAAACAGCCAGGGGAATATACAGGGCGCTATTCCACAACGCCATCATAAGCAGCACCCCGATGAACAGCTCGGCGGCAAGCAGTATAAAATACAGAATTTTTTTCATTTCTTCCCCTCCACAGGCTGAAATTTCTTGTACTTGATCCTCCACACAACGAATGGGATATAGGTTGCAATGGGCAGCAGCGCACCCGCGATGCTGTATTCGGATTGAATCAGTATGTTGTAAATTCCGTGGTACACGATCGCCGTCGACAGAAGTCCAAAGGTTCCAACGGCGAAAAGCTTTCTCTTCTTTTTTACGAAGGATATACCCACACCGATAAGCAAAGTACACATACCGTGCATCAGTCCCGCGCCAAATGCTCGGACCACGGCACGGAGCATACCAAAGCCGGGATCATTAAGAAGGTAAAAGGCATTTTCAAGAACGGCAAAGCCAATACCGGTTGCCATGGATGCCGTAAAGAGCTTCTCCTTTTTGTCCGACACCACAAGCGCATAATACAGAATCGGCGCGGCCTTCAAAAGCTCTTCGCTTACCGGGGTCACGACCACCGTAATTTGATATCGATCCATCGGTAAAAGCTGAGAAAGCAATCCATTAACCTCCGATGCAAATACCGAAACAAAGATTCCGACCAAAACAAACATCATCGGAAAACGCGATTTCTTCTCCACAAGCAAGGTCATCAGCATGATGGGGACCGAAATGGATACGAACAGGATATAAATTATATTGTCCATTTTCCCACCCCTTTCCTTGCGGAGAACATCGTGCAAAGGCAAAGCGCACCAAACACGATCGCCGTGACGGCCAGCGGGATCGAATCATACTCACAATAATCCCACGCGGTCAGACACAAAAGCTCGGAAAAGCTAAGCAGTAAAACAAAAACATTATACGGCTTTATGGCCTTTATAAAACCAAAGTCAAGGTCGGGAATGATGGCGTGCTTCAAATTGAAATACACGCAGAGGATCGCGGGGATCCAGACCAGGGCATACACGACCTTCGTCGAAATCGGCACAAACGGGGCCACGGCGTTCGGAATATACAAAAGCGCAGCCAAAAGGGGCGCGATCAGAGCAAGGATTCTTGCCTTGCGCATTTTGGAGGAGCCGTCATCAACAATTCTGTCAAGCTGTCCGTAGCTTGCGGTCAGGATAAAGAGAAAAAAACCGATACGGCCAAGATACGCCGGCGTAAATCCCTCCACAATATTTTCGTTCGTGAGTGTCTGACACAGGTGATAAACGCTTCCGAGAGCATGGCTGGCCATGGCCATGGTAACACTTTGCAGGCAAAGCGGCTTCCCCTTTTTGAAAAAATGCTTTAACCCGTAAATCATGGAGAACAGCGTAGCCGCCAGGGGAACAAGCTCCGCGATCCATAGGCATACAAGCGTTATATGTTCGATTTTTCTGCACCTCCCGTCACACAACGCAGGCGGAATACCTGAGGTTATTCAGCTCCGCCTCAAGCTGTTCTTTTTTTGCCGGCTTCAAAAGATAACCGCTCGGCTTGATCTTGAGGACCTCTCTTGCGTACTCTCTTTCATCACAAACCGTCAGGAATATAATATTCACCTTGGGATTCATTTTTTTCACTCTTTGCGCAAGCGTAAGGCCGTCCCCCCCGCAAAGCTCGATCTCGCTGATCAGAATATCACAGCCCTTGTCCTTCGCATAGGCAAGTGCCTCATCGGCGTTTGTAAAACCAACAATGCTGGCGTCGGGCAAAATCTGCTCGATGCAGTGCGTAGTGCCCTTCAGCATAACGGAATGATCGTCCACACAAACAATCGTCATCGTTTTTCCTCCATCAAAAGTTATTATGTAAATGGTACTGTCTTCGTACGATCTTGGAGCTTTCACGATAATAGGAAATCAGCCTTGTGCACGCCGCATCGCCGATCGTCATATCCGCCCGAACGGCAGAATCGTAAAAAGATCTTCCGAAAAACGGAATTTTTATTTTTGCCAAGGGCGTCAGAAATCTCGCATGGTATTCCACCTCGGCGGCAAAGGAATACTCGGATGTATTCCCCGTGTGCGTGGCAAGGATCGCCGCGCGCTCCTGCTCGGTCAAATTCTCCGAATTCTGAAAATATAATTTTTCGTGATCGCAAACGTCACGTCCCGCCGCTTGATTGAGCGCCTCCACAAAGAGCGGCAATCTTGATTTCCTGTTTTTTGAAATTTCCCGATAGCGGTCCGGAACATCCAGCACCCCGTTCTCGGCAAAGGAAGCAATATACCTCACATACCGATCGGCCACAAGATACGCCCCCTCGGATCTCGGATTGATAAAATACCGTTTCAGATCCTCGTGATGCCGCTGTCCTCTGCGCGCTACCA